>DATLOS010000583.1:0-3457 GCA_035536155.1 Elusimicrobiota bacterium | reverse complement strand
CGCTCCGACGACGACGGCGGCGAGCCGGACGAGAGCGGCTGGCTCTCGCGCTGGACCCGCGGCCTCCTCGGCGTGGGTTAGCTCGGATCCTGGGGCGCGGGCGCGTCGGGAAGCGCGCCGGCTTTGCGCATGCGCTCCAGGATCGCGGCCCGCTTCTTGGCGGTAGCCTCGGCCGAGGGCTTGTCCGGACCCAGACGATAGGGACTGGGCAGCGCCACCGCCAGGGAGATCGCCTCCTCCGGCGTCAGGGCGTCCGCGCCCTTGCCGAAGTAGGCGCGGCTCGCCGCCTCGGCGCCGAATACTCCCTCGCCCCACTCCGCGACGTTGAGGTAGAGCTCGAGGATGCGGTCCTTGTCCAGGACCCGCTCCATGTAGCGCGCGATGAGCGCCTCCTGGAGCTTGCGCCAGGGGCTGCGCGAGGGCGAGAGGTAGAGGTTGCGCGCGAGCTGCTGGGTGATGGTGCTCGCCCCGCGGGCGAACTGGCGATGCTTAAGGTCGTAGTCCGCGGCCTTCTGGAGCTCGTCCCAGTCCACGCCCCGGTGCCGATAGAAGCGATCGTCCTCCTCGATGAGCACGGCGCGGCGCAGATACGGGGAGATCTCGGCGAGCGGCCGCCAGGTCATCGCCACCGCGGCCTTCTCCCCCCGCGAGCGCAGGCGGCGGACGTAGATCCGGATATAGCGCGTGTCGCGGGGGTTCTCGCGCTTGAGGCGCGAGACCGGGGGCAGCCACGCCAAGTAGCCCGCGACGAGGACGCCGACGAGGGCGATGCAGCCCGCCGCGCCCCGGACGGTCCCGCGCTCGAGCGGGCTCACGGCGCCCTCAGATAGATCGTCCGGCAGACGACCTCGGTCCCGGGCAGGGCGCGGCGCACCGCGCGGGCATAGGCCTCGAGCTGCGGCGCGTGCCGGTCCGGCTCGCCGGGCCGCGGCGGAGCCTCGGTCTTGTAGTCCGCGACGACCAGCCGCCCGCTCTCGCGGTAGAGGAGGTCGATGGCGCCGCGCGCGACGGCCTCCCCTTCGGCATGGGTGAAAGGAAGCTCCCGGCCCACGATCTCGACCGAGCCCAAGCGGCGCGCGGCCTCCGACGAGAGGAAGGAGCGCAGGAGCTCGAGGGCGGGACGCGCCGCGTCCTCCCAAGGCTCTTCCGGCTCGGCAGCGCGGGCGTCCCTCAGCGTCTGCCCGAGAAGCGGCTCCGGGCTTGCGCCCGGGGTCCCGTAATCCCAGCGCTCGAGGACGGCGTGGCAGAGCGTTCCCAGGCACGCGGCGGCGCCCCGAGCACGAGGGGCTGTCCCGGTGGCGATATGAGACATGCGTTCGCCAGCCGGGGAATCGCTCGGCCTCAAGAAGAGCGGGCTGGCCTCGGCTCGCTCGCGGCGCTCGGCGCGCGCCTTCCAGAGCGCGCGCAGGCGCTCCGGGTCGGCCCCCGACGGGGACCGGGCTTCGCCCCGCGCCGCGTCCGCCTCGGGAAGGGCGGGCAGGGGACCCAGGAGCGGAGCGCCCGCGCCGTCGAGGATCTCGGCCAAGGAGCCCTTGCGCGCGCCCGCGCCGAGGAGGATGAGGCGGCTCTTGGCGCGGGTCATGGCCACGTAGAGGACGCGCACCTCCTCCTCGCGCTGGCGCCGCGCCTCCTCCTCCTCGAGGATGGCCATCGCGGCGTTGGCGCCGCCCGAGCGCCCCAGGCGCAGGCCGACCAAGGAGCCGCCGGCGCCGCCCCAGGACTGGAGCACCGCCGCCTTGCCCGGGCCGCCCGCCGGCGTGCGGGCGAGATCCGGGATGATCACGACCGGGTACTCGAGGCCCTTGGACTTGTGGATGGTGAGCACCCGGACGGCGTCGTAGTCCTCGTCGGCCAGCGGGCTCTCCCCCTCCTCGCGCAGCTCGCGCAGGGACGCGGAGACCTCGGCCGCGAACTCCTTCAAGGTCCGGCCCTTCTCGCCGGCGGCGGCGGCCATGCGCCGCAGCTTGAAGAGGTTGGAGGCGGTCTGCTGGCCATGATAAGCCGCGCAAGCCCGCTCGACGAGCGCGCTCCCGCGCAGGAGCAGGTCCACGACCTCCCCCAGGGGCTCGCGGCCGGCCGCGGCGCGCGCGGCGCGCAGCGCGGCGTAGAGGCGCTCGAGGCCCAGGCCCGGCGGGGGCTCCTTCTCGTAGTCCAGCAGCCCCTTCTCCGCCATGGCGCAGAGGTCCCGGTCCGGGACGAGGGCGGCCGGCGAGCGCAGGAGCCCCGCCAAGGCGGCGCGATCGCGCGGGTCGTCGGCGGCCCGCAGCAGATTCAGGAAGTCCGCGGCCTCCTGAGTGCCGAAGAAGGAGCGCTCCCCCTCCACCGCGTACGGGATGCCGGCGCGCCGGAGCGCGTCCAAATAGATCCGCAGGGAGCCGGTCCCGCGCAGGAGGACGGCCACGTCCTTGTAGGCCCGGCCTCCGCGGCGCCGCGCGATCCAATCCGCGATCCACGCGGCCTCGCGCGCGCGCCGCTCGTCGGCGCCCGCGTTTTCGTCGTCGACGGCGTAGCGCTCGACGGCGGCGTCGTCCGCGCTCGCCGCGGCCGGGATGATGGGCGCGTAGGCGGGCTGCAGGCCCGGGCGCGCCGTCATGGCCCGCTCGAAGACCGCGTTCACCGCGGAGACCACCGCGCCGGCGCTGCGGAAATTGGCGCGCAGCGAGCAGGCCAGGGCGCCGTGGGCCGCGAGATGGCCGGTGAAGGCCTCGACCGCGGCGATGTCGGCGCCGCGGAAGCGGTAAATGGACTGCTTGGGATCGCCCACCACGAAGAGCTTGCCGGGCTGGGGCGTCGAGCGCCGCCAGTCGCGCTCGCAGGTCCCCGGCTTCTCGGCCAGGAGCAGGAGGAGCTCGCCTTGGAGCGGGTCGGTGTCCTGGAACTCGTCGACCAGGATGGCGCCGAAGCGGCGCTTGAGGGCCTCCCGGGCCGCGCGCCGGTCCCGCACGAGGTCGCGCGCCCGCCGCAGCAGGCCGTCGAAGCTCACCCAGCCCCGCCGGGCGTGCAGCTCGCGCACGCGGCGCGCGAACGGCTCGAGCAGGGCGAAGGCTTTTTTATGGAGCGCCTCGGCGGCGGGATCGACCCGCTCGCCCGCCGCCGCCGCGGCCGCGAAGGCGTCCTCGCCCTCGGAAGCCCACGCCGCGGGCCACTTGGGGCGGCTGCCCAGGGGATCCAGGACGCGCGGCTGCGCGCCGCGGGCGGCGCGCGCGGTCTCCCGCAGGCGCTGGGCCAGCCGCGGCAGGTACTCCAGGATCTTGCCCCGCGGCTTGGGGCGGCCCTCGGCCAGGCCCGCAACCCCCGCGGCGAGCGCCTCGAGGGAGCGGGCCGCGGCCTCGTCGTCGGGCTCCGGAGCCGCGGGCAGGCGGGAGAGCGCCCGGGCGAGCTCCTCGAGGGCCGAGAGCTCGACCGACTCGAGCAGCTCCCGCCAGCGCTCCGGGCGAGGCGCCGACTCGCCCAGCTC
>DATLOS010000582.1:0-13843 GCA_035536155.1 Elusimicrobiota bacterium | reverse complement strand
TCGCTCGAGCTCCGCACGGTTGCGGGATTTCACCGTGCTCCGCACGCCCCACCAAGGCAGTTTGTCTCGGCCCAGCAGCGCGCAGAGGGCGATGGGTCCCATTGCGACAGGACCCGGCGAACGATGAAACGGGATTTGGGGCGGCTACGCCTTAACCCAGACCCAGCCCTCGCGCACCTCCACCTGGAAGATGGGGATGTCGAGGCCGGCCTCGGTGAGGCACTTCCCGTCGGAGAGGTCCATCTTGTAGCCGTGGGCGTTGCAGCGGATCACGTGGCCCTGCAACTCTCCCTTCTCCAGGCTTTCGCCCAGGTGGGGGCACTCGTTGGCGGAGGCGTAGAAGCGCTTGCCGGTGTTGAAGACCAGGATGTCCAGCGCGCCCAGGGGGAACTTCTTGCGCGAGCCGGGAGGGATCTCCTCGGCGGGGCAGAGCTTCTCCCACTTCTTCGCGTCGGGGGCCATCTCGAGATACGGTAGCAGGTTTGGCCGGAAGTTTTCAATCGGCGAGCTTATAGCCGGCGCCGTGCACGGTCTCGATCATATCCGAGCAAGAGCCGAGCTTTTTACGCAGGTTCTTGACGTGGGCGTAGACGCTCCCCGAGGTGGCGAGCGGCGATCCCTTGGGCAAGGCGTCGCGCAGAACGTCGTAGGTGAGCGTGCGTCCGCGGGCGCGCAGCAGCGCGCTTAGCAGCTCGAACTCGGCGGGGGTGAGATCCACCCGGCGCCCCCGCGCCGAGGCCTCCCGGCGCTCGAAGTCCACGCGCAAGTCCCCGACCTCCGCGATGGCATCGATCCTGCCGGAGTTCTTGACCCGGCGCATGAGCGCCTCGATGCGGGCCGCGAGCTCCCTGGGCGAGAACGGCTTGAGCACGTAGTCGTCGGCGCCGAGCTTGAGCCCCTGGACCTTCTGCGCCTCGCCGTTCATCGAGGTGAGCAGGATCACCGGCAGTTGCGCGGTGCGGGGCTCCTTCTTGAGCATCTCCAGGAGCTTGAGCCCGGAGATCCCGCGCAGGGAAACGTCGAGGAGCAGCACGTCAGGCAGGCTTTCCTGGAGGGCGGCGTAGGCCTCATCCGCGCTTTCGACATGGCGGAAAGCCATGCCTTGGGCGCGCAGCGCCTCCGCGACGAGGCGGGCGATCTGCGGCTCGTCGTCGACAAGCAGGATCGAGGTCTTCATCCGTTCACGTCGGATGTTTATCAGGTGAAAGGGCGGGTGTCAATAAGGGCGTTTTGAGGCGAGTAGATGCGCCAAGCCACGGCGAGAAGGCCGAGTAGGAAGAGGCTTCCCACCACGGCCGGTTCCCAAGGGTAGGGGCTTTTCGTCTGGGTCGCCATGCGGATCACCGAGCCCGCGAGGCCGTTGCCGATGGCGAAGAGCGCGAGCGCATCGGGGGAGCGCCTCTCGGGCGCGCGCAAAAGGAGCGCGAGCAGCGCCAGAGCGCCCATCGCGAGCGCGAGGAAGACGCCGAGCGGGACACGGCGGGCGGCGATCCATTGGATCGGGCCGAAGTACAGGAGCGGCGCGCCGAGGAAGCCCCGCGCCAAATCGGAAAGCCGGCCGCGCGCGGGCGCCGAGACGTCCGCCGCGGGACCCAGGGACCGGGCCAGCAAGGCGAGGGCGGCGATGGCGCCTACGAGGCCGGCGAAGGCGAGGGCGGGGGCGTCCCCGGGCGGAGCCTTGAAGAACGCGAAAATCCCGAGGGCGGAGCTCAGCAGCGCGAAGGCGGCCATCTGCGGCTCTCCGAGCCAGGGTTCGCGCGCCTGCCCGGGCCAGAGCGCGGAAACGATGAGAATGGGGTAGAGGACGGCGTTCATCGAGTGCCAGGGGGCGATGGTGCAGAGCCACGGGACGTTCACGCCGCCGAGCATGCCGTAGCCCCAGAAAGAGGGAAACAGCGGCGGGCCGGCCGTCAGAAAGATCGTCTTCGCGACCACGCCCTCATTGTAGAGGCCGTACGCAAGGCCCAAGACGGCGGCGCCGGCGATCCCCAGCCGCCAGCGCACCATGGCCTCGCGGATGAGGAGGACGGGCAGGCCGTAGGCCACGGCCAGGAAGACGAGGACGAAGGGGTGGACGATCTGTGGAAAGGGGATGTTCCCGCTCCCAAGCTCGGCGAGGAGGAAGCAGCCGGCGAAGAGGGCGGCCATGGGCGCGGCGCGGGAGCCTGTAGTGGATGGTCGCATGTCTCCAAGGATACCCGGAAGGCCTGAAAAAATCCTGTCCGGTTTTTGAAGGGATTTTGAAGGGCGGCTCCGCCGTTCAGCCCTCTCCCAGGGCCCGGGCGATCTGCGCGTGGAACTGCTCGGCGCGGAAAGGCTTGGGGATGAAATCGATGGCGCCGCAGTCCATGGCCTCCTGGACCTCGCGGCGGTTCTTCGTCACCGAGCACAGGATGATGGGGATGGCGCGCGTCGCGGCGTCGGCTTTGAGTCCTCGGATCGCGTCGATCCCGTCGAACTCGGGCATGCTCGCGTCCATGAGGATGAGGCGGGGTTGCTGGACGGACGCCGTCCGCAGGGCCTCGGTGCTGTCCAGGCAGACCGTGGCCTCGTAGCCGCGCGACTCGAGTAAGATTTTGGCGAACTCGGCGAAGGAGTATTCGTCGTCGACGATCAGGATCTTGCCCTTCCCCATTTCAGGCCTCCTCGGCGGCCGGGAACTCCAGCGTGAAGCGCGTCCCCTTGCCCAGCTCGGACTCGGCGCGCACCGAGCCGCCCATCGCCTCCGCCGCCCGCTTGACGATATAGAGGCCGAGCCCGGTCCCGTGGACTGACTCGCTCCGCTGGGAGGCCACGTCGACCTGGCGATAGCTGTCGAAGAGGAGGGCCAGGTTCTTGGGCGAGATTCCCTTGCCGGTGTCGGCGACCTGGACCTCCACGCGCCTTTCCGACGCGCGGGCGGATATCGTGACCTGGCCGGAGGCCTTGGTGAACTTGAAGGCGTTGGACACGAGGTTTGCCAGGATCTGGTCGAGGCGCTCGGGGTCTACCATCAGCGGGGGGAGGTCCGGGGGCAGGGAAACCTCGAGGCGGATGCCTTGCTGGCGGGCGACGAGGCCGTAGAGCCCGGCGAGACGGCCGAGCGCGTCCTTTACGGAGGTCGGCTGGGGATGGTACTCCATGCGTCCGGCCTTCATCTTGGCGGAGTCCAGAATGTTGCTGACGAAGACGTTTAGGCGCATCGCGTTTTCCATGACGGTGGTCAGCATCTGTCGCTGGCGCTTTCCGAGCTTCTCCCGTTCGGGGTCCATCTCGAGCAGGTATTCCGCGTACATCTTGATGGCGCCCATTGGGCTGCGCAGATCGTGGGAGACCTGGGCGATGAAGGCGTCCTTGAGGTCATCGAGCTCGCGCAGGCGTGCCGCCATGGCGTTGAACTGGCGTGCCAGCTCGGAGAGCTCCGTGGAGGAGGACAGAGGCACGACGACCGAGAGGTCCCCCGCGGCGATCTTCTCCGAGGCCCGCAGGAGCCTCTCGATCGGGCGCGTGAGCAGGCCCGAGAGAGCGAGCGCCATGAAGAAGCCCAGCAGGAGGATGGCGCCGCCGGCGGTGAGGAAATAAGGAAGATAGAGGACGATCAAGAGGAAGAGGAGGTCGTTGAAGAGGTCGGGGTGCAGGCCCACCAGGGCCAGGCCGGCCTCCCCGCCCGGCAGGCGCGCCGGTGCGATGAGCTCGACCGGATTGTCCATCGCGCGCTCCGCCCGCCATTGCGCGACGCTCTTGCCCTCGAAGCCGGCCTCGGTGTGCGCCAATATCCGGCCGCGGGAGTTGGCCACCAGGGCGTACTCCACCGTCGGAGCCTGCCGCAGCGAGCGCATGAAGGTGTCGAGCGGCCGCCGGCCTCGCCGCTCCAGGGCGAACTCGGCGTGGCGCGCGAGCATCTGGGCGCTCCGGGCGTGCGTCTGGCGCAGGATGTCGTAAATGGCTTGGCGCGTGCCCGTGCAGGCGATGAGCAGGGCGATGAGCGAGCAGACGGCGACTGGAGCGGCGATGGAAAGCAGTATCTGCGAGCGGATGCGCATGGATGGCCCGGAGCGGAGTTGCCCGATTATAGTGGAGCCCACCCGGGGTTTCAATACCGGCTCCACAGCGGCCGCTCGGAGCCCGGGCCTCCGAGCAGGACGTGAAGGCCGGCGTTGGGGTAGAACGCGCGTAAGCCGCTGACCCGGCTGCCGGCGTCCAGGTCGACAATCTGCGGACGGAAGGTCGCGTAGCGCGTGCCGAGGGTTAGGAAGATCCGAGGCGCGACTTCCACGATGACCGCCACGGCTGCGCCCGCGCCCAGGGCGCGCTCCACGCGCACGCGGGCGCCGGAGTCCTCGTGGACCTCCGGCCCCGAGTAGAACCCGAGGCCGCTCAAGTCCAGGGTGACCCTCTCGGACGCCTGGAGTTGGAGGCCGGCCTGGACCGTGCCCTGGTCGGCGTAGTACTCGTCGACGCCGTTGTGCCGGGCCCGTCCGCCGCGCAGGAACGAGCCCACCGCGTAGGGCTTCGCGCCCTCGAAGGCCTTGCTGACGGAGAGGCTGGCGCCGTAGCTCACCACGCCGTCGCCGGGGGCGCCCATGTCCCGATCCTGAAGCCGCGCCCCGGCCAGGTCGATCTCCGGGCGCCCGGTCTTGCGGCGCCCGGAGGGGAAGACTCCGAGCAATCCCAGCACCGCCTTGGGCGAGCGGTCGGGCTGTGGGTCGGTCAAGGCGAAGCGCACCTGCGTCGAGACGTCGCCTTGCCCCCGCGACAGGCTGTCGAGGGCCAGGCCGCCCGCGGCGGTATCGCCGCGCACGAGCACGCGGTCGTTGAAGACGTACGGGAGTTGGACCTGGGCTTCGACGCGTTCGAGGAGCCCGATGCCCAGGGTGACCAGGCCTTGATGGCCCCGCTCCGTGACGTCGGCCGGCCGGGTCAGGATCGGCGAGGAGAGCTTCTCATCGACGCGCGTGTAGACGTAGTCCAGGTTTAGCAGGACCTGGCCCGGAAGCAGCAGGTCCGTGGGCAGAAGCTTGTCCTCGGCGCGAGTCCGTCCGGCGCAAAGGAGAAGGAGCAGTAGAGCGGGCCTCACCAGGGGCCCATCTCCGCCACGGCATCCCAGGCCTTCTTCGGTTCCCCGTCCGCCCTGCGGACGCCGACCGAGTTGAGTTCCTTCAAGGAGCCCGTGAAGACGGAGACGTCGTGGAGCAGGCCAAGAATGACGAACTCCGGGCGGACGGAGCCCATCAACGCCGGCAGGTTCGCGTAGAAGCGGGCCTGGAGCGCCTCGCTCGTGGCTCCCGAACTCCACCCCACCTCGGAGAAGCCGATGCGCTCCGCGGGCAGGAGCTTGCGGATCGAGGAATAGTAGCCGACCGGCATGACGTCGGGGTCCTTGAAGAAGGTGGGGTAGGTAGTCAATGAGTAGACGTCGATGGCGTTCTTGAAGGCCGCCAGCGGCTCGAACTTCTTGCTCACGAGCATGACGTCCCACTGGAAGCTGACGGTGAGGGTCTGCTCGGGATGCTTCTCCTTTATGGCCAGCGCCGTCTCCCGCACCAGCGAGACGTAGTAGGCGAACTCGCGGCGGTTTTGGGCCAGGAAGTTGACCTCGGTCCCCATGCCCAGGACGTCGGGCTTGAGCGCGGCGAGCTCCAGCATCCGCCCCTTGAAGGCCCGGCGCACCGAGTCGTCGCCGAAGCTCTTGCCCCCGGCGTAGGCGGGCACGGCGGGCGTCTTGCGCCCGCCGTAGAGCGCGATCGGGCTCAGGTGCAGGTGGAACTTGAGGCCCCGGGCGTGGGCCGCCTGGAGGATCGCGCGGATATCGGCCAGCGGCATCTCCTGCTCCCACTCGGTGATGAGGATCACGTTCTCGCCGATCTGGGAGACGAGCCGGTAGAAGTCCGCGACCTCCGCGGGGCTGGAGCGGGGCAGGTGCGCCGGGGTGAAGGCCGCGCCAAGGGGGCCTTTCGCGCCGCGCGCGGCGGGGGTCAGCAGGACGGCGAGGACGACGGCGATCCAGACGCGTTTCATGGCGCCACCTCTCTCACTTATGTCCATCTCGAGATGTATCGGCCTTTCGTGCGCTGCGTGCCACGAGATTGGCGAAGCTCAGGGCTCCGAGGCCCGTCGCAACCAAGGCCAGGGAGAGGTTTAATGGCGTCAGCCATGGGGAGCCGGATGGGACAAGGGCCCCCGCGATGGTCATCAGCTGCAGCACTCCGGCAAAAATGAATGAGGACACGGCAACCTGCAGAGACTTCGCGGCTTTGGCCGGGGCTACGTAAGAATCGACCGCTGGCCTGCTCGGAACGGGATCTTGAAAAGCCCCCGGGCGCTGGAGTTGCGCCAAGCCCAGGGACAGCGAGGCGCGGCGCGCCGCATCGGGTGAGACGCCGCCGGCGCCGTCCATGGGACCTGGATTCTTTTCGAGACGGAGCTGCTCCGCGGCCTTTCTGGCGGCGAGGTAGATGCTCAGAGCGCGCTCGGTGGCCGCCATCTGGTGCACGGATTCGATGTCTTTCTGCACGGTCGGTCCGTAGAATTGGAATGCGCTCAGCTCGAACGCCGCCGTCCCGAGCTCTCCGAGATCCATGCGTCCTTCCCGGACCGCCCGCTCGAGCTCCCGCGCCCGGTTCCCGACGAGCTTCTCGACGTCGGGAAGGGCGCGCGCGTAGGCGTCGCCCAAGAGGGTGTTCAGCGCCGCGATTTCGTATTGGGGATAGCCGGGTTTGGCGAGCGCGACCTCGGCGCGCGCCTCGAAATCCGAGGGGAGGTAGCGGGTCATGGCGGCGACGGCTTGGCGGGCAGCCTCGGAGCTCGGGTTCAGGGCGGCCACGCCCGGCAGGGACGGACAGCGCGAGAAGACGTCCGGGTCGCCTCCCCTGGCCACCAAGCCCTGGATCGCGCGCAGCGAGTCCGCGGAGACGGACGCATCGACCGCTGAGGTCAAGCGGGCGCCACTGGGCGGGGTAGCAGCTGTAGTAGCCGCTGCGGGCGAGGCGATGGCTGCGAGGAAGCCGGCGGCGAGAACGAGCGGGAGCGACGCTTCGGTTCTTTTCATAATACCTCTCATTGCGGTCGGGGTTCGTTCAGGAATCTCATTGGAAAGGGGTGAGGACTATCTGGGGCGCCGCAAGAGGGCCGGTCCCCGTGATCTTCGCGTAGCTCCCGGCCTTCACCGGGCAGGTGAGCCCCCAGGGGCCGCCATCGTAACCTACGGATCCGCTCGCGACCAAAGTCAGGATCAGGGGATTCGAGCCGGCGTAGCACGATATCCCGGCCCAGCAGCCCGTGCCGCTGCAGGTCGAGTTCGTGAAGGCGGTCAGGATGCCGGACTTGGGGACGGCGAATACGGCGCCGAGGGGCACCGGCAACGGCACCGGCGCGCCGAAATCCGCGGTGCCGATATTCGTCCATGCCGTGGCGTTGCAGAACTCCATCTTCTTGGTCGTCAGGTTGTAGCGCATGTCGCCCTCGTTCTGGGCGGCGCACGAGGCCGTTGTGCCGCCGACGCGCAGATCTCCGTTCACCTCCAGGACGGCTTTCGGCGCCGTCGTTCCCACGCCCACCTTGCCCCCGTCCCGCGCGAGAAACGTGTCTCCCACGCTGATGAGTTTCTGGTAGATGCCGGCCGGCGAAGGGAAGTAGGTGGTCAGGGTCATCGTGTCGGACATCGCGGCCACGGCGCCGCCTATCAGGAGCAGGCCGGCCAGCCCCAGGACGCCCTCGCGGCGGCTGAATTCGATATGGATTTTCATGGCTCGCCTCTTATATATGGTCCTTGACGGTAATCGAGACGGCGTAGGGCACGGCGCCGGAATAAGTCGCGGAAAGATCGTAGAAGCGCCCATCTAGGGAGATGGTCGAGGGGTTGGGCGCGCAGGCCGCGAAGGCCGCGGAGAACGCCGCCGGATCGCCGTTCCATGATCCCATGAGGCAGGAATGATAGGCCATGGCCGCGTAGCGCGCGGCTTGGCGCAGGCGCAGATTCTGCCGGGTCACGGCGTGCGCGCCGAAATTTTGGGTGGCGCTCCGAGTGAAGAGGGCGGCCAAGAAGCCGAGCAAGGCGAGGAAGACCATGACCGCGACGAGGGCGCCGCCGCGGGCGCCCAGGCGGCGGCTCATAGAGCGCTCCCATACGCGAAAGAGGACTCAAAGTGCCGCGCGCGCGCCGCGGCGCCGCCGCAGGAAAGGTCCATGGCCGCGCGGACCTCGGTCGCGGGCAGGCCTCGCGTGAAACTCCCGGTGGAGACGAACACGCCCATTCCGGTCAAGGAGCTCCAGCCCGGATAGAGCGGGTCGCAGGACGTGAGCGCGGCCTGGTTCGCCAAGAGCTCCGGGTACGCGCCGCGATGGAAGAGAAGCCGCTTGTCCGCGCTGAAGCAGGCGACGGCGTAGCGGTCGTCGAGGGGGCCGCCGGAGGAGTCCACCGCGATAGGGTTTGCGCCGCTGTCGCGGCCGATGTAGATGACGAGGACGCGGGTTGACGGCAACTGGATCCCCGTGGCCTCGCCGAATGCGGAGGAGAGGGCCCGCAGGACGTAGGCCGGCGTCTGCTCGAAACCCTGCTCGGAGAGGAGCCGGCTCTGGGTCGTGGACGCGGCGCGGACGAGGGGCAGGAGGGCCGCCATGAGCGCGGCGAGGAGGAAGGCGCCCATGAGCGCCTCGATCAAGGCGGAGCCGGCGCACGCCCGCCTCATGGCGAGACCGCCTGGATTTGGACCATCGACGCCTGCGCTCCGGATGCGGGAGCGGCGGCGGAAACGGTGTAGGTGAGGCGCCAGCCCGCGGCTCGCAGGTCCGCCGGCAGCGCCGCGGCCGCGTCGTGGACGCAGGTTGCCGTCCAGGCGTCTGCGCACGGATCGCCGGCGAGCTTCCATGCGCCGCCCGGCGCGTACGCGGTCGTGCTCGCGGTGAGGTCCGCGCTGACGTAGCTCCCCAGGGCTTGTTGGAGGCCCTGCGCGGCCTGGAGGGCTCGGTCGGCGCGGTCGAGGCCGGCGGAGGCCCGCGGGACGGCCGCGACCAAGGTGAGCATGGACGCCACGACCAGTCCAAGCAGCGCCGCGGCGATCAGGGTCTCGATGAGAGTCGAGCCTCGCGAGCCGCGCCGTTCGCTCATCATATCCTCAGGTTCCCCATCTCGAAGATGGGCAGGAACAGCGAGAGGATCAGCACTCCGATCACGCCGCCGATCAGAACGATCAGCACCGGCTCCAGCACCGTCATCAACTCATCGAGCCCGGCCTCGACGCTGTCCTTGTAGTAGCCGGAGAGCGTGCTCATGTCCTCCACCAGGCTGCCCGCCTCCTCGCTGGCCCGGATGGTGTCGAGCACCAAGTCGGAAAAGTGGCCGCCGCGCGGGAGGGCCTCCGACAAGGGCGCTCCCCGGATCACCCGCGTGTTGGCCGCCTGGATGGTCCGCGCGCAGGCGGGGTCGTCCGCGAAGATCGCCGCCAGCAGGTCCAGCGCCTTGGGCAATACGATGCCGCTGCCGACGGTCAGCGCCAGGAGGGAGCAGAAGCGCTCCATGAGAATGCTCCTATAAAGGTCGCGGACGACGGGGACGGCGCCGCGCGCCCGCTCCACGAGGAGCCGCCACGGCCGGGTCGGGCCCAGGATCTTGAGCGCCGGGCTCGCGATGGCCGCGGCCGCGGCCGCGGGGACGCTGTAGCGGCTGAGCAGGCTCGAGAAGGCCACCACCGCCCGCGTCAGGAAAGGCAGCTCCAGGTTGAGGCTGCGGAAGGACTGCTCGAACGTCGGCACGATCTTGAAGGAGAAGAACACGAGCACCCGCGCGGCCACGGCGCAGACCATCATCGGATAGGCGAGGATGCCCCGGATGCGGGCGCGGAGCTTGTATTGGCGCTCCAGGTGGGCGGCCAGCTCCTTGAGTACGAACACGAGGCGGCCGGTCTCCTCTCCCACCTGCACCATGGCCACGTAGAGCGCGGGGAAGGCGTGGCGGTGGCGCGCCAGGGCCTCGTGCAGCGTCCGGCCCCGGCAGATGTCCCCGTGCACCTGCTGAAGGACGGCGCCGAAGGCCGTGGCCTGGCGCTCCTTGGCCAGGACGTGCAGGGCGCGCGCCAGGAGGATGCCGCCGCCCAGGAGGGACGCCAGCTCGCAGGTGAAGAAGCGCAGCTCCTTGAGGCTGACGTCCTTCCTGGGCGGGCGCCGCAGCCAGCCGCCCTTCGGCTCCGCCTCCTCCAGGGTGAGGACCAAGCCGTGCCTCTGGAGGGCGACGCGGGCCTCCTCCCCGTCCGCCGCCTCCAGGACGCCCGCTATTTGGGAGGAGTCCGGCTGCTGCAGCAAGTACGCGTAGGTAGGCATGGCGCTCTCCCCGCGCTCGCGTCAAGAGCAGGTCGCGTTGCAGCAGCGGCTGGCGGGGATGGGCGTCTGATCGAAGGTGAAGGCCGTGGCCGCGCTCGTGCCTTTCGCGTAGCGCCAGCACCAGTTCCCGCCGTTGCGGTCGTACTTGAACACGGCCCCGTCGTTGTCCCCGCCGGCGCGGGTGATGCTCACCAGCTTGTTCGTGGCGTCGGAGTTCAGCGCCGTCCAGCCGGACGGCGCGCTGACGGTGGAGAGCGTGCTCGGGAACGCGCTATTCTGCGCCAGGCTGCCCTCGACTTCCGTCGCCGCGGAGCCCAGCACGGACAAGGCCTCGGCCTCGGCGCTTTTTTCCGAGTATTTCGAGTACTTGGGAAGGGCGAAGGCGGCCAGCAGGGCCACGATCGCGACCGACACCATGAGCTCGATCAGGGTGAAGCCGTCCTGTCCTTTCCCGTTCTTCTTGTTTTTCATGACCCCCTCCTTGCGGCTGGGACGCGGCCTCGTCGCCGCGCCGGTCTTCCCGCCAAGCGTAGCCGAGCGGCCTGAAGATCGCCTGCTCGGGGTCTGAAGGAGTTCTGAAGGGAGGGGTTCCGGGGCGCGGCGCGTTTGGAGACAGGCGATCCGCGACAGCGGGGTCTGAAATCGAGCGAGCTCGCGTCCTTATGCCCGAAAACTTTGGACGCGCTCGTACACCGTGGGGCCGATGGCCGCGGGCATCGGCACGTCCACGATCATGGTTACCGTCTCATGGGAGATGGAATCTACCGTTGAACCCTCCAGTTGCCACCACCCAGAGCGGGCCGACGCCGGCAATGCAGACCGCGAATGGACGGTATGCGATGTCAAGCGCGAGGGCCAGCGGCGCGGTGATCGCTATGACGGGATTGGCAGCCGATAAAAGAAGACGCATCTTTGGGGGAAGGATCTGGGTCGTCCGGATTGATGAACTCGGTGCCCCGGGTCGCATTTACGACCGTCAGGACTTCGCCGCCTTGGACGACGTCCTGCTTCAAAATCCCCGATTGGATCTTCATCGAGCTAGCAGTCCGATCGAGGGGAAATTTCACCCAGGCGCGTTGTGGCGCCCGATGGACTTTGTCATTTTCAAGAAGGGTCCGGCTAGGCAGCCGGACCCGCAAAGAGCGAGGACCAGAATCTGCGCCAGAACCACGCGCCTAAGCGGGATCGGCGTGGGTGCCTTCGCCTACGGATGCCTGGAGTTAGCTCGGGGAAAGGAATATCGCTTGCGCGGATTCTGAGGGCCTCTAAAGCGCGTTAGGCGCGGCGCCCGGTCGTCTCGGCTAGTCGCCGCAGGAGGGCCGCCCCATCCCTCGCTCGGCGGGCCTGGGCGAGCGACTCGACGTTCCACGGAATGCGGTAGGTCCAGTTGCGGCCGTTCACCGTGCCCGGGACGTTCACGCGCGCCCGAGACCGGACCGCGTCCTGGAACGGGACCACGACCAGCGCCGAGCCGGCCTCGTAGAGGTTCGCGAGCAAGGTCTCCTGGGCCGGCGGGCCGAACCTCGGGGGCGTCTCGCGGCGAGCGGTCACCATCTCCCAGTAGCGCTCGCGCTCCAGCGGGGATATCTCGCCCCACCACCCGGCCAAGGTGGAGGTGTCGTGGTTGGAGAGGTTGGCGACCGTGAGCGGCGGGAAGTCCCGCGGGTGCCAGTAGCCGTCGTTTCGCCGCTCCCAGCGGGCGACCTTGTAGCCGGGGACGCCCAGCGACTGCAGGACTTCCCGCGCCCAGGGCGGGATGACGCCCAGGTCTTCGGCGACGGGCCGGGCCCGCCCGCTCTCTTCGACGATCATGCGCAGGAAGCGCTCGCCGCGTGCGCGGGCCTGGCCCTCGTCGGGCAGGTCGAAGCGGCCGGCTTGCCCGCCGTCCGGGATCACCCAGGTGCGGAACACGCCGATCACGTGGTCGATGCGGAAGAGGTCGTAGAGCTCGGCGGCGCGCCGCGCGCGGGAGCGCCACCAGGCGTGGCCGCCGGCCTCCATCGCGGCCCAGCGGTAGGCGGGCAGGCCCCAGGCCTGGCCGGTCTCGCTGAACTGGTCGGGCGGGGCGCCCATCGAGGCGTTCAAGTCGAACTCCGCCGCGCGCGCCCAGATGTCGGCGGCCTCGAAATTGAGGCCGAAGGGGATGTCGCCGAAGAGGAGGATGCCCCGCTCCGCCGCGGAGCGGCGCACGGCCTGCCACTGGCCGTGGACGATCCACTGCAGGAACTCGAAGAAGGCGATCATCTCCCCGTGGCGCTCCGCGAAGGCGGCGAGCTCCTGGGGGTCGCGGTCGCGCAGGCCCGCCGGCCACTCGCGCCAGGTCTCCCAGTCGCGCAGGGCCTTGATGGCGCGAAACAGCGCGTAGTCGCCCAGCCAGTCCGCCTCCCGCTCGCGAAAGGCCTGGAACTCCTTGGCGCGCGCGGGGTCCTGGCGCTCGCGGAAGAGGGCGAAGGCGTGCTCCAGCATGCGCAGCTTGAAGGCCCGCACCGTGGCGAAGTCGGCCCGGCGGCGGCGGCGCGCGGCCACGCCGGCCGGCGAGGCGCGCCAGCGCTCGACGTCCCCGGCGAGGGCGGGGGAGTCGCGGATCTCGGGGACGTTCTCCAAGGCGACGAGGACGGGGTCGAGGGCGAAGGCGCTCACGCCGGAGTAGGGGCAGGCGCCGTCGGGCGGCAGGTCGTTTAAGGGAAGAAGCTGGAGGACCGAGAGCCCGGCCTCCTCCATCCAGGAGAACAGGGAGGGCATGGCGCCCAGGTCGCCCACCCCGCAGTCGCGCTCGGAGCGCAGCGCCGTCGGCGAAAGCAGGAGGCCCGCGCGCCGCTTGAGGAAATCGACCTTCCCCGTCACGCCGCGTTCTCCGGCGGTCTCGTCAGCGGCCAGCACGCGGCGGTCATGAGAGCGCTCAATAGTATCAAACCGGCCATGGCGCCGTGCGCGCCCGCCGACGAGCTCCAGCGCTCGTAGAGCACGCCGCCGGCGGCGTTCGACGCCCAGGCCGTGAGGTTGAAGACGCTCATAAACAGCGCGAAGCCCGTCGCCTCGGCGCCGTGGGGGCAGGCGCGCGCGGCGAGGTCCATCATGCTCAGCCGGAAGAACACCTCGGCCGCGCCGGTGAGCGCGGTAAGGACCAGCGCGGAGGCGGGGGAGAGGTAGGCCAAGTAGAGCGCGGTGAGCAGGACGCCGGCGGCCACTCCGGCCCGGGCCAGGCGCTCGGAGTCGACGCGCGCGCAGGCGCGCCCGAAGAGGGCGGCGCCGGCCATGCCCGCCGCCCCGCCCACCGAGGTCAAGGTGCCGATGAGGGTCTTCGAGAAGCCCAGGGGACCGCTCTGGTAGTAGAAGAACGCCGTTCCCTTGAACGGGTTGAAGTTGTAGAGGAAGATCAATGCACTCACCCGCCAGAAGCCCTTGGAGCGGATGAGGGCCCCGAGGCTCGACCACACGGGCGGCCGGGACTCGGAGAGCGTGCGCGTCTCGGAGAAAGGCAAAGACGCGACGATGAGGAGGGGGAAAGCGGCGGTGAGCGCGAAGATCGCTCGGTAGCTCAGATGGGCGC
>DATLOS010000581.1:0-3630 GCA_035536155.1 Elusimicrobiota bacterium | reverse complement strand
CGACCGCCGACGTGGGCCGCCCCAAGCTCGACGCGGCGGCGGCGCGCCTCAAGGCCCTCAACCCGCACGTCGAGGTGCGCCTCGCGCGCGAGAAGCTCACGTCGGCCAACGCCCTCGCCGTCCTCGCCGGCTACGACGTCGTGGTCGACGGCTCCGACAACTTCCCCACCCGCTACCTCCTCAACGACGCCTGCGTGCTGGCGGGAAAGCCGAACGTGTACGGCGCCATCTTCCGCTTCGAGGGCCAGGCCTCGGTGTTCTGGGCGAGGAAGGGCCCCTGCTACCGCTGCCTCTACCCCGAGCCGCCGCCGCCCGGCGCCGTGCCCTCCTGCGCCGAGGCCGGCGTCTTAGGCGCTCTGCCCGGGATCATCGGGACCACGCAGGCGCTCGAGGTCCTCAAGCTCATCCTCGGCGCGGGCGAGCCGCTGATCGGCCGCCTGCTCATGCTCGACGCGCTGGCGATGGAGTGGCGCGCGGTCCGCCTGAAAAAGGACCCGCGCTGCCCCGTCTGCGGGCCGAGACCGACGATCACCCGGCTCGTCGACTACGAAGCCTTCTGCTCCCCGGCGGCGCCCGGGGAGATCACGGTCTCGGAGCTCAAGGCCAAGCGCGACCGCCGCGACGACTTCATCCTCCTCGACGTGCGCGAGCCCCACGAGCGCGAGCTCGCCCGGATCGAGGGCTCGCTCTTCATCCCCCTCGGCTCCCTGGAGAGCCGCCTGGGCGAGCTCGACAAGTCCAAGGAGATCGCGGTCCACTGCAAGCTGGGCGGGCGCTCGGCCAAGGCGGTCGAGCTCCTGCGCGCGAAAGGCTTCAAGGCGGTCAACGTCGCCGGCGGCATCCGGGCCTGGTCCGAGCGAGTCGACCCGTCGGTGCCGACCTACTGACCGGGACCTTTGGGGTCCCGCCGTTTGCCCCATAGGCCCAGGTAGTCCCGCCCCCGCCGGCCTATCCTCAGATTATGAGGCTCTTCGCCGTCCTCGTGTCGGGCGTCCTGGCCGCCGCTCCCGCCCAAGCGGCGGGCTCGCGCTCCTTCTCGCGGCCGGCGCAGACGCCCGGAAGCTCCGGATTTTCCGCGTCCCTGCCCGAGATCGGCGGTCCCGACCACGACGCCCCCGCCCTCGAGCTCGGCCTGGGCGGGCTACTGGCCTCGCCCGACTTCACCGCCCTCCTCTCCCAAGCCGCCGCCGGCGCCGAGCCGGCCCAAGCCGGCTTGGCCCAGGAGCTGATCGGGACGCTGACGCCCGGCCAAGAGGCCGCCGAGACGCCCGGGCGCGCCGCGGCCGGGCTGGCCCTGCTCGACGCCCTGGGCGACGCGCGCGGCCCGGTCGCCGGCCTTCGCACGCTGTCGGCGCGCCTGCGCGCCGCCGATCCCCGCCACGCCGGCAGCGTCCGGGACGTGGAGAGCTTGGCCGCGAGGCTGCCGGCCGGCGCCCGCTTCGGCCGCGTCGCCCTGCTCAAGAGCGGCTTAGATCGCGCCCGCGCCGCCGGCCCGGAGGCGCTGCAGGACTTCCTGACGGGCGCCTTCGAGGCGGGCCGCTCCAATGGGCAAGACGCCGGAGTCGACGTCTCGGCTCGAGCGCCGCTGCACGCATCCGGCCTCGCCCCTTCCCTCCCGGAAGGCTCCGCGCCGCTATCGGCCTCGCCGCTCGCCCCCGTCCCCAGCGCCCCCGCACCCCGCGCCCCCTCGCTCGGCCAAAGCCTGCTCGCCTTCCTCGGCGTGCACCGCGGCCCGTACCGCGAGCTCCTCCAGCCTTGGCCCCAGGCGCTGGAAGAGGTCTGGTCCGCCTATAAGTCGCGCCCCGCCGACGCCCAAAGGCCTTTCGTGATCGCGCTGGCCGGAGCCATCGGCGTGGGCAAGAGCGCCTTCGGCTACGCCCTGCACGAGCTCTTCGCCCAGCGCCTCGGCGCCGAGGACGCCGTCTCCCTGCACGACCAGGACAATCCCGACCCGCAGGCGCCCCGAGGAAAGAAGGTGATCATCTACTCCCGCAGCGGCTTCCAGCCGCCGACCGAGCGGCTCCCCATGCGCAACGGCCCCGCCGTCGACTACCAGGTCTACTTGACCGGCGCAGAGCCGATGCGCCTGTGGCACGTCTTCCGTCTTCCCCTGGAGAATGCGGTGTCCCGGGCGGTGGTCCTCTTCCGCGAGCTTCCGGGCCTCTGGCTCCCGGTCCGCTTCGCGCTAGGCGCGCTCCTCTTCGCCGTCGCCTTGCTGTTCGGAACGCTCCTGCAAGGCTCGTGGGCCCTGCTCACGTTTCCCATCGAGGCGCTGGGCCACCTCATCGGCCTCCATCACGCGGCGGCGGAAAAGGCGCGCGGCGAGGGGACCTACCACCTGCTGGCCGCGAACACCTGGGGAAACTACCTGCGCCACCCCTTCAAGCACTCCATCCTCTCCTTCAAGCTGAAGGAGGACGGCGAGGCCGAGGGCGCTAGCCCCCGCTGAAGGCCATGATCAGGGCGACGCCGTCGCCCGGCTTCAAGGGAGCGGAAAGGTCGTCGACGAGCTCGAGGTTGACGGTGACGCGGATGTGCGCGCGGATCTTGCCCTGCTCGTCGACGACGCGGAAGCGAAAGCCCGGATGCCGCGCCTCCAAGGCGTCGAGGACCGCGCCGACCGTGGCGCCGGCGACCTCGACCTCGCCCTCGCCCCCGGTGTAGGAGCGCAGGGCCGACGGGATGACGACCTTCACGAGTTGAAGAGCGCGGCCTCGACCGCGTAGATGTGGGGCAGGTGGCGCGCGAGGCAGCGCCAAGTCCTGCCCTCGTCGACGCTCCCCCACACCTCGCCGTGCGTGGCGCCGAAGTAGAGCCCGAGCGGGTGGCCGCCGTCCGCGCACATCGCCTGGCGCTTGACCGTGAAGTAGGCGTCGGCCTCGGGAAGGCCCTTGTCCAGGCGCTTCCAAGTCTTGCCGGCGTCGCGGGTCACGTAGGCCGCGGGCTTGCCGCCCGGGCTGGTGCGCGGCCAGACCTCGGTGCCGTCCATCGGGAAGACCCAGCAGGTGTCGGGGTCGCGCGGATGGAGCACCATGGGAAATCCGATGTCGCCCACCTCTTTGGGCATGTTCCGGCCGATGCGCACCCAAGCGTCGGAAGGGCGGTCCAAGCGGTAGATGCCGCAGTGGTTCTGCTGGTAGAGCCGGTCCGGGTTGAGCGGGTGCTGGCGCATGCAGTGCGGATCGTGCACGCGCGGGTCCTTGGCGTCAAATCCCTGCACGACCTCGAGGCCCGCGATGACGTGCTCCCAGGTGGCGCCGCCGTCCTTCGACTCCATGACCCCGCCGCTCGACATGCCGATGTAGAGATGGCGCGGATCGCGCGGATCGATGTTGATCGAGTGCATCTTCGCCCCGTCCGGGGTCATGTCGCCGCCGCACCAGAAGTCGCGCTGGGAGCTGTCGTTGAAGCCGGCGATGCCCTCCCAGGTCTCGCCGCCGTCCTCCGTGCGGAAGAGCCCTTGCGGCGAGGTGCCGGCGATCCAGACGCCGGGCTGGGAGGCGTGGCCGGGGGTCAGCCAGAAGGTGTGGTCGACGATGCGGCCCTTTTGGCCCTCGGGGACCTTCTTGAACGCGGGCGGCCGCTTCGACTCGGTCCAGGTCGTGCCGAAGTCCTTGGAATGATAGAGCG
>DATLOS010000580.1:0-11463 GCA_035536155.1 Elusimicrobiota bacterium | reverse complement strand
GTGTCCGATCGCGCCCGGGGCTTTCGCCGGGGCGCCGCCGCGCCGCCTCCGCCCGCGCCGCCGGCCGAGCTCGCCCGCTCGCTCGACGGCGGCGGCTTCGTGTTCTTCGACTCCCCCGACGCCTGGCGCCAGGCCTTGGCGTTCGAGGAGGCGCTGCGGCCGTCCATCCCGCGGCGAGCCCGCCCATGTGTGGACTGACGGGGCAGTTCCGGCTGGACGGCCGCCCCGCGGACGCTGAGGCGGTCCGCGCCGCGGCGGAGCGCCTGGCCCACCGGGGCCCCGACGACGCCGGCTTCTGGTCCGGCGGCCCGGCCGCGCTGGGCTTTAGGCGCCTCTCCATCCTCGATCTGGAAAACGGCGCCCAGCCCATGTCCTCCGAGGACGGGCGCTTCACCCTCGTTTTCAACGGCGAGATCTACAACCACCCCGCCCTGAAGGCCGAGCTGGAGGGGCAGGGCGCGCGCTACCGCACCCGCTCCGACGCGGAGACGATCCTCCATCTCGTCGCCCGCGAGGGCGAGGCGGCGTTCGGGCGGCTCGAGGGGATGTTCGCGGTCGCGGTCTTCGACGCGCGAAAGGGCGAGCTCCTCCTCGCGCGCGACGGCATGGGCGTGAAGCCTCTGTACTACGCGGTCGACGCCTCCACGCTCTCCTTCGCCTCGGAGTTGCGCGCCCTCTCGCGCATGCTGCCGAGCCTGGACCTCGATCCGGCCGGGATCGGGGATTACCTGGCCTACGGCTTCGTGCACGGCCCGCGCACCGCGCTGGCGCGCGCCCTCAAGCTGCCGCCGGGGCACGTCCTCAAGGCCAACGCCCGCGGGGTCTCTCTTGAGCGCTTCTGGGACCTGCCGGCGCGGCCGGCCGACGGACCCGGGCCTACGATGGCCGAGGCGGAGTCCGAGGTGGAGCGGCTCCTGATAGCGTCCGTGCGCGGCCAGCTCTTGAGCGACGTGCCGGTCGGCGCCTTCCTGAGCGGAGGCGTGGACTCCTCCCTCATCGCCGCGCTGATGGCCAAGGCCGCGCCGGGGAAGGTGCAGACCTTCAGCATCGGCTTCTCCGGCGCCCGCGCGGGCCTCGACGAGTCGGCGCACGCGCGGGCGGTCGCGCGCTATCTGGGCACGGAGCACCACGAGCTGGTCCTTCCGGCCACGGTGCTCGACAAGGTCGAGGACCTGGCGCCCTGCCTGGACGAGCCCATCGCCGACTCGGCGATCCTGCCCACCTTCCTCCTCTCCCGGTTCGCGCGGGAGCGCGTGAAGGTGGCTCTCTCCGGGGAGGGGGCCGACGAGCTCTTCGCCGGCTACGGACGCTACAAGGCGGCGCTCCTCTCCGAGCGCGTGCTCCGTCTCCCGTCTTGGGCGAGGCCGGTCGTCGCGGCCCTGGCCCGGCGCGCGGGCTCGGGCCGGGTCTTCGACGCGATCCCCGCGGCGCGGGCGCGCGACTGGGCCGAGGCGGCCGCGCACGGCGGCGGCGAGGTGCGCGCGGTGCTCGCGCCGGAGCTGCGCGAGCGTTCCGAGCGCGCGGATGCTCTGGACTGGCTCAAGAGCCCGGAGGAGCCGCAGACCTTGAACGGCGCCTTGGCCTTCGACCTGCGCACGGTCCTCTGCGACTGCCTCCTTATGAAGGTGGACAAGGCGTCGATGCGGGCCGGCCTCGAGGCGCGGGTGCCGTATTTGGACCGGCGTTTGGTGAGCTACGCGCTCGGGCTGCCGGCCTCGCTCAAGATCCGCCGGCTCAAGGGGAAGTACCTGCTGCGCCGCGTGGCGCAGCGGCACCTGCCGCGGGCCATCGCCTGGCGGCGCAAGCACGGCTTCGTGGTTCCCTGGGAGGAGTGGGTCCGCTCTCCCGGCGAGACCGCGCTTGACCGCATGCTGGCCGACGGCGACTTGGCCCGCCGAGGGGTCTTCGACCTGGAGCGGCTGCGCGCCATGCGCCGGACCTTGCGGGCGGGCGGCTCGGGAGCCGACGCGGGGCTCCTCTTCCGGGCCGCGGTTCTCGGCCTCTGGCTGCGCTCCCTTTAAAGACCGGCGCCGTCAGCTCGCTATTGGCAGAGCAGGAAGCCCGGATGGTCGGCCGACATCGAGCAGTTGCCGCTGCAGCACTGGGCCGCAGTGACGCAGCCGTTGCGCGAGTTCAAGCAGCTCCCGGTCGCGCAGGTGTGGGTGGTGCTGGAGCAGCCCTGGCTGGCGCCGCAGCACTGGTCGCTGGTCGAGCAGGTGCCGCCGGTCGCGGTGCAGGACGGGCTCTCGTTGATGGGGTTCCCGCGCGGGGGGAACTCCTCGCCGTCTCCGCTGCTGCCGCTCGAGCAGGAGGAGAAGAGCGCGGCCGTGCCCAGCAGGACGATGAACACCGCGCTCAAGCGGCGTCCGAAGGACGGGCTAGAAAGCGTCATAAAACCTCCCCGATTCCCGCATCTCCGGTAGTCTACCCGGAATCCCCGCCCCCGCGCAAGGACGAAGGGCCTAGAAAAGGTCTGGGTCCGTTTCAGGAAAAGCGCGCAAATTTCAAGTAGAATTCGTGGATGGATGCGCTTTCCGCGCTCACCGTCGGCACGGCCGTGGCCTTCGCCTTCGTGACCGGGGTCAACGACTGCGGGGCTTTGGCCGCCTCCGTGGTGAGCTCCCGGCGCTTCTCGCCGCGGAAGGCGGCGATGGTCGGAGCGGCGTCCTCGCTGCTCGGCGCCCTGCTGATGGGCTCGGCGGTGGCGCGCATGCTGGGCTCGGGACTGGTGCGGCTCGAGCATATCCCCGCGGCGGCGCGGCCCGCGGCCTGCGCCTGCGCGGGCCTCGCGGCGCTGGCTTGGGCCCTGGCCGGCCGCACCTCGGGGCTTCCCACCTCCTCGACTCACGCCATCCTGGGGGCTTGGCTCGGCGCGTTCGTCGGGCTGGGCGGCCTGTCCGTGGTCTCCTGGGGCAGCGTGGCCATGGTGATCGCGGTCGTGCTGCTCTCCCCGTTCATCGGGCTCGCGGCCGCGTGGGCGGCCTACCGGGCTCTCCTGCGCTTCGGCGAGGAGCTGGCGCGCCCGACGCTGCCGCTGTTTAAAGCGGTCGAGGGGGCCGCGTTCGCCGCCCTCTGCTTCGCCAACGGGGCGAACGCGGCGCAGCGGGCGATGGCGCTCTGGGTGATGGGCCTGGTGCCCCTGGCGAGCTGGTCCAACGCGGCGACGTTCCACATCCCCATCGCGGCGCGCCTGGCTTGCGCCGCGGCCTTCGCCCTGGGCATCCTACTGGGCTCGACGCGCACGCTGACCACCATGGCGTTTCGCATTTTCCGCGTGGGACCGCTCCACAGCGTCTGCGCCCTCCTCGCCTCCACGGGACTGGTCCTGGCCGCGACGGCCGGCGGGGTGCCGGTTTCCGCGGGACAGATCGCCTGCTCCGCCTTGATGGGCGCGGGGGCCGGGCACAACGTCCGCTCCGTCCGTTGGAGCCTCGCCTCCGACGTGCTCCTCAACTGGGCGCTGACCGTGCCCGCTCCGGCCTTGGCGGCGTACATTTTGGTAAGATTCGTACGCTGACCCTATGCTGTTTTTTCGTCGGAGAAAGTTCGATTTTTATCTCCTCCTGTCCCAGCAGGCGGACAAGACCCTGGAGGGCCTCCAGGCGCTCGAGGCCTTCGTGCGCGCGCCGAGCTCGGAGCGCGGCACGGCCGTCCAGGACCTCGAGAAGCAGGCCGACGAGCTCCGCCGGGTCCTGATCGACGCCTTGAACCAGTCCCTGGTCACGCCCATCGACCGTGAGGACATCTTCGGCCTCTCCCGCGCCATCGACGACATGATCGACTACGCCAAGTCCACCGTCGAGGAGATCATGCTCTTCGAGGTGGAGCCGGACGAGTTCCTCCTGCGCATGGCCAAGGCCTTGAACGAGGCCGGCGCCGACATCGTGTCGGCGGTGAAGGCGCTCAAGGACCACCCGCGCGTCTGCGAGGAGCACATCATCCGCGCCAAGAAGACGGAGAACCTGGTGGAGCACATCTACCGGGAGGCGCTGGCGCGCCTTTTCAAGACCACCGACGTCATCCGCATCCTCAAGACGCGGGAGCTCTACCGCCACCTCTCCAACGCCGCCGACCGCGGCGACGAGGCCGCCGACATCATCGGCGACATCCTGGTGAAGGCCCAATGAGAGCGCTCGCCCTTGTCGCCTTTCTGGCGCTCCCGGCGCGCGCGGGAAATATCCGGATCGACGTCTTCCACACCAACGACATCCACGGCTGGATGATGTCGCGGGCCGCCTATTGGAACGAGAAGGACCCCAAGCGCATGATCGGCGGAGTCCCAGCCTTGGTCAACGCGGTCAAGAAGCTGGCCAAGCCCGGCGACAAGGTCCTCCTCCTCGACGCCGGGGACTGGTACCAGGGCACGCCGGAGGGCTCCATCCCGAAGGGCAAGGCCATGGCCGAGCTCTTCAACGCGGCGGGCTTCGACGCGCTGGAGATCGGCAACCACGAGTTCGACATCGGCGAGGAAGGCCTCAAGGCGCTGATCGCGCAGATCCGGGTCCCGGTGCTCGGCGCGAACATCCGCGAGGTCGCGACCGGCAAGCGGGTCCCCTACGCCCGCGGCCACATCGTCAAGGACCTGGGCGGCGTGAAGGTCGGCATCTTCGGCCTCCTGACCACCAACATGCGCCGGCTGACCTTCGCCAAGAACATCGCCGGCCTGGAGTTCGAGGACGAGGCCGCGGCCGCGCGGCGCGAGGTGGCGGCGCTCAAGGCCGAAGGCGCGCAGGTGATCGTCGCCCTCACCCACGTCGGCTTGGTCCGGCCCGGCAACGCCCCCTTCGAGGACGACGTGCGCGTCGCCGGGGAGGTGCCGGGCATCGACCTGATCGTCGGCGGCCACAGCCACACCTTCCTCGAGCAGCCGATCCGGGACGAGGTCCACGGCACGCTCATCGTCCAGGACGGCCAGTATCTGAGCAAGGTCGGCCTGACGACCTTGGAGTACGACCCCGCCGCCGGCAAGGTGGTCTCGTCCCAGGACTCCCTGCGCGAGCTTTGGGTCGACGAGTTCGGCGAGGACCCCGACACGCTCGCCATCGTACGCCGCTACCAGCAGGACGTGGGCAAGGTCCTCGACGTCGTGATCGCCACGGCGACGGCGACCCTGACGCGCGACCGGGAGCGCGAGTCCTCGCTGGGCGACTGGATGACCGACTGCCAGCGCCGCTGGACCAAGACCCAGGTCGGCTTCCAGAACGGCGGCGGCATCCGCGCCGACCTGCCGGCCGGCCCGGTGCGCCTGCGCCAGCTCTTCGAGATCATGCCCTTCGACAACTACTTGGTGACCACGACCTTGACCGGCAAGCAGGTGCGCGAGGTCCTGGAGCAGGGCGTGAGCGGGCGCATCGGCGTGCTGCAGATGTCGGGCGTCGCCGTGCGCTACGACCCGAAGGCGCCGATGGACGCGCGCGTGCGCGAGGTCCGGGTCGGCGGGGAGCCCCTGCGCGACGACCGGACCTACTCGGTCACCGCCGAGGACTTCATGGTCCAGGGCGGCGACGGCTACGGCGCGCTCGGCCGGGGCGAGGACGAGGCCCTGTCCGACACCTTGATGCGCGACGCGATGGCCTGGTGCGCCCGAACGCGCCCGCTCATCGAAAGGCCCGCGGCGGGCCGAATCACGAGGGAATAGACCATGCTCGACGCGATGAAGGCCAAGGCGGACAAGACCTACTCCTTCTTCCGGAAGATTCTCGGGCTGCTGATGGCCTGGGGCCTCGTCTTCAGCGTGGTCACCATCGGGGAGATGCGGGTGGGCTTCGACTACGACGACACCTTGGTCTTCTCGACCCCCGCCTTCAAGAAGGCCTTCGACGCCGGCGTGCAGGCGTTCTCGCCCGAGTTCTGGAAGATCGTCAACTCGAACTACGATCTGGAGCAGCCCAAGGTCGAGATGAACGCCATCGCCTGGGCCTTGCGCCTGCTCGGCTTCAAGATCGCCATCCTGACCGCGCGCCCGAACTACGGCGGCGAGGGGCTGCAGAAGGAGTGGCGGCACTTGTCCAAGGATTTCATCTTTGCCAACGGCGCGGAGAGCAAGCACACCTACCTCAAGGACGGCAACTACGTCCTCTACTTCGGCGACTCCGACACGGACATCACCGAGGGGCGCAAGGCGCGCGTCCTGACCCTCCGGGTCAAGCGCAGCCCGAAGTCCACTTACAAGGAAGACTACAACCCGGGCTCGCTGCGCGAGCCCATCATCCCGTTTTCCGAGTACTGAGCGGGTCCTAGGCTCCGATAGGCCGAAAGCCTCCGGGAAAATTCCCCGAAGTCCCTTCCCTACCTTTAGTGTCAGGGTTAAGATGTTAAGCATGAAAGCGCTCCTCCCGCTCCTGCTCGCGTCGTCCATCCAGGCTGCGCCCGTCGCGCAGGCCCCGTCCGCCTCCTCCTGGTCTCCGCCCTACGCCGCGGTGAACCCGAACGCGCTCGCGGGGATGCAGCAGCTCCTGCAGACCGACGCGGGCCGGTCCTTCCTCGAGGGGAACAGGGATCTGGGGGCGATGTTGACCTTGGAGCCCGGCTCCCGCTTCGATCGGAGCGCGGCGGGCGCTCTGGCCGCGGCGCTCCCGGAGGGGTTCGAGGCGCAGCTCTACGCCGCCTTGCGCTCCCCGCAGGCGCGCCAAGCCGAGACGGGCGCCCTGCTCCAGGCCATGGCGGCGGCGCAGGCCGAGGCCGCGGAGGACGTGGAGAGGCGCGTGGGCCAGCGGGCGCGGGAAGTCTTCGAGCAATTCGCGGAGGGGGCCATGAGCCTCAAGGACCTGGAAGCGGCGTCCAAGGACTTGAGCCGCTTCCGCTTCTACGGGCCCGCGGTCCGGGAAACCGCCGGCTTGGTCACGAACTTGGCGCGAGACGCCCGAAAGGACAAGACCATGGCCCAGGCCCAGGGCACGGCTCGCGTGCTCCTCGACCTCGTGCGGGGGATCGAGAAGCTCGCCGACACCCCGCGGGGAGAGCCGCCGGACCTGAGGGCGATCTTCGCCGGGACCAGCATCAAAGTCGTGCCCGGGGGCAGCTTCGGGGCCATCGATCTTAGGCCGGCGCGTCTGGCTGCCGGCGAGGACGGGGACTTTCCGACCGAGCGGCCGGCGGGATACGCTCCGCCCGCGCCGCTGACCGCGCTCAAGGCTCCGGAGACCGGCACGCCCGCCGCGATCTACGCGGCCTTGGCTGCCGTCGGGACGGGTTTGGCCGGCGTCATGGGGATGCTAATCTCCCTGTTCGCGGGCCATCCCGATAATGCCGTCGCGGCCTGGACGGTCGGCTCCATCGTGTCCTTCTCCGCCGCGGCGCTCGGCTTCGCGGTGGGCAAGGGCCCGCGGATCTACCCGCCTCTGGCCGGCGCCAGCGCGCTCATACTGGCGGGTGGGGCCGCGACGCTCGCCCTCTACGGCGCCTTCGTCCTCGCCGCGGGGCTCGCGATAGCCGCCGCGGCTCTCGCCGCCGCGGGCGTCATCAACGCCGGCGGGATACGCGGCGTGCTCAAGGGCCTGCGCCACGCCTTCGCGGAGCCCGAGCCGCTGCGGGCGCCGACCGCCCCGGAAAAAGGAAGCGGCGCCAGCATCGTCATGAGCTCGCTCGGGATGGGGATGGCCTTTGCCAACGCGATCGTGGCGGTCAGCTACGCCGCGCTGGGGGCGGGCGCGTTGCCGATCATCGGCCACGCGGTCGCGGCCGGGGCGATCTTGCTGTACTCCATTTCCGAGTTCGCCCGGTGGCGGCGCGACCAGGTTTCCTCGGCGTTGGACGAGGTGCGGCACGCCTTCGCCGACCCCGAGCCGACGCGCGACCCGGGTCCCGACGTCTCCGACTTCCCCGGCAGCCGCGGCCGCTGGTACATCTAGTCTATTCCGCCTGAAGAGGCGGGAAGGTCTGTGCTATAATCCTACGCGTCCGGATTGGCCGATTTGTGGACAAAATGGCCACATCGTGACCGAGGATCGCCGAGCATGAACCCGACCCGCCGCCCGCTCATCGCCGGAAACTGGAAGATGAATCTGGACCTCAAGGCCTCGGCGGAGCTCGCCAAGGCCGTCGCCGCGGAGGCCCGCGGCCACGACGGGGTCGAGGTGATGGTCGCCCCGCCCTTTACCGCGTTGACCACCGTCGGCGCGGCCCTCGCGGGCTCCAACGTCCGTCTCTCGGCCCAGGACGTCTATTGGGAGGCCTCCGGCGCCTACACCGGCGAGGTCTCGGCCGGCCAGCTCAAGGACGCCGGCTGCAAGATGGTCATCATCGGGCACTCGGAGCGGCGCCGCCACTTCGGGGACACGGACGATTGCATCAACCGCAAGCTCAAGGCGACCCTCGGCGCGGGACTCGTCCCGGTGGTCTGCGTGGGCGAGACCTTGGACGAGCGCGAGAGCCAGAAGACTTGGCGCGTCC
The DNA here is from genome assembly GCA_035536155.1 of Elusimicrobiota bacterium. GTDB lineage: Bacteria > Elusimicrobiota > Elusimicrobia > UBA1565 > UBA1565 > DATLOS01. Next base: position 3,072 of record DATLOS010000580.1, on the reverse strand, counting down.
TGGAGACGCAGATCGCGGGCGGGCTCAAGGGATTCGCCCCGGCGGACCTCTCGAGCCTGGTGATCGCCTACGAGCCGGTCTGGGCGATCGGCACGGGCAAGACCGCGACCCCGGCGCAGGCCCAGGAGGCGCATCTCTTCATCCGCAAGCAGCTGGCCAAGCTCCACGGCGACGCCTTCGCCCAGTCGGTGCGCATCCTCTACGGCGGCTCGGTGACCCCCGAGAACATCGACGCGATCATGGCCGAGCCGGACGTCGACGGCGCGCTGGTCGGCGGAGCCAGCCTCAAGCCCGCCTCCTTCGTGCGCATCGTGAAATACGAGGTGGCGGTCCGGGGCTGATGCGCCTCTCGCCCGATCAGGCGCAGAAGATCGCCGAGGACCTCTCCCTGCGGCTGGAGCGGTCCAAGACGCCTGTCCCGATCGGGGTGTCGAACCGCCACCTTCACCTGACGCAGGAGCACTGGGACGCCCTCTTCGGCAAGGGGAGCCAGCCCAAGAAGTACCGCCCCACTCGCCAGCCCGGCTACTACGCCGCGGAGCAGGCCGTGGACGTCGAGGGGCCCAAGGGCAAGATTGTGAACGTGCGCGTCGTGGCGCCCCATCGGACCAAGACGCAGGTCGAGGTCTCCCGCACCGACGCCCTGGCGCTCGGCCTCAACCCGCCGGTGCGCGGCTCGGGGACCCTCACGGGTGCTGCGCCCATCAAGATCACCGGCCCCAAAGGCTCGGTCGACGTGCCCGACGCGCTCATCATCGCCCAGCGCCACGTCCACTTTTCCCCGGCCGAGGCCGCGGCGATGAAGGTGAAGGACGGCGAGTTCCTGCGCGTGCGCGCCGGAGTCGGCGGTCCCCGCGAGACCGTCTTCGAGGGCGCCTTGGCGCGGGTCTCGGACAAGTTCGCTTTGGAGTTTCACATCGACACCGACGAGGCCAACGCCGCGTGGGTCAAGAACGGGGATTTGGCGTACATCGTTTAGATCGCACAGGAGGCTCAACATGGACGCGCTGGGAATGATCGAGACGCGGGGTCTGGTGGCGGCGGTGGAAGCGGCGGACGCGGCGGTTAAGGCGGCCAACGTGCGCATCGTGGGTTACGAGAAGGTGGGCACGGGCCTGGTCACGGTGCTCTTCCGCGGCGAAGTGGCGGCCTGCCGGGCCTCCTGCGACTCGGGCGGGGCGGCGGCGCAGAAGGTCGGCGAGCTCATCGCGGTCCACGTCATCCCCCAGCCCCACCCGGACCTCGAGGGCAAGATGCCGATCTCGCTGCCCGAGACGATGAACCGGGGCCGCAAGTAAGGCGGGAAGATGATCTTCGCCCGCGTGGTGGGGACGGTCGTTTCCACCAATAAAGAGGAGAAGCTCGTCGGCAAGAAGCTGCTCCTCGTGCAGCCCGCCGACATCCGCGGCGAGGGGAAGGGCAACCCGCTCGTGGCCGTGGACGCGGTCGGAGCCGGGGAGGGGGAGTTCGTGCTCCTCGTCCAAGGCTCCTCCGCGCGCCAGACCACGCGCACCGAGGGCAACCCGGTGGATTGCACCATCATCGCCATCGTCGACACCGTGGAGTCGGGCGGCAAGACCGCCTTCTCCAAGCGCGAGGACGCCGCCGCGAGGTAAGCCATGGATACGCAGGAGATCGCCCAGATCGTCGCCGAGGTGCTCAAGCGCATGGACGCGGGGTCGACGCCGGCCCCCGCGGCCGCGCCCTCGTCTGCGGGCGGCCTGGTGCATTCGAGCGTGGACTCGGCGGTCTCCGCGGCGCAGAAGGCCCAGGAGCGCTTCCAAGCCCTGGGCCTCGAGGAGCGGCGAAACATCATCCGCGCGATGCGCAAGGCGGCCATCGCCAACGCCGAGCGCCTGGCGAAGCTGGCCCGGGAAGAGACGGGCATGGGCCGCTGGCAGGACAAGGTCCAGAAGAACCTGATCGTGGCGACGAAGACGCCGGGGCCCGAGGTCCTGAACGCCAACGCCTACACCGGGGACAAGGGCCTGACCTTGGTCGAGTACGCGCCGTTCGGGGTGGTCGGGGCGGTGACGCCGTCCACGAACCCGACGGCGACGGTGATCAACAACTCGATCTCCATCCTCTCGGGCGGTAACGCCGTGGTGTTCGCCCCGCACCCGTCGGCGATGAAGTGCTCGCGCGAGGCGATGCAGGTCTTGGACGATGCCATCGTCGCGGCGGGAGGCCCCTCCGGCCTGATCGTCACCGTGGACCCGGCGAGCCAGGAGATGACCAAGGCCCTGCTCGCGCACCCGGGCATCAGCGTGAACCTCGTCACCGGCGGGCCGGCCATCGTGAAAGTCGCGATGACCACGGGCAAGACCTGCAAGACCATCGCCGCCGGCCCCGGAAACCCTCCGGCGGTCGTCGACGAGACCGCGGACCTGGGCAAGGCCGCGGCCGACATCATCACCGGCGCCTCCTTCGACAACGGGGTGCTCTGCACCGCGGAGAAGGAGACGATCGTCGTCGAGGCGGCGCGCGCGCGCTTTCTCGAGGCGATGCGCCGCGACCCGCGCGCCTTCGAGCTCACCCCTTCGCAGACCGAGGCCCTGACCAAGCTCGTCATCGTCGAGGGCGGCCGGGGCTGCAAGGACCCGCGCCTGAACCGCGACTACGTGGGCAAGGACGCGGCGGTCTTGGCGCGCGGCATCGGGCTCAACGTCCTCGAGTCCACGCGGCTACTGTGGGCCGACGTCCCCAACGACCATCCGCTGGTTTGGACCGAGCAGCTCATGCCGGTGATGCCGGTGACGTCGGTCAAGGACGTCGAGGCCGCCGTCGAGCTGGCCTACCACGCCGAGGGCGGGCATCACCACACCTCGAGCATGCACTCCTTGAACGTCGCCAACCTCACCTTGATGGCGCGGCGCATGGCCTGCTCGATCTACGTGAAGAACGCCCCCACCTTCTACGGCTTGGGCATGGGCGAGGGCTACGCGACCATGTCCATCGGCACGCCGACCGGCGACGGCCTGACCAAGACCTCCCATTTCGCGCGGCCGCTGCAGTGCAGTCTCGTCGGATATTTCAGAATCGCCTGAGGTCAAACATGCAAGCCAACATCGC
>DATLOS010000579.1:0-5778 GCA_035536155.1 Elusimicrobiota bacterium | reverse complement strand
CCGCGTCGGAACGGCCGCGGCCGGCGCGGGAGACTGGGGAGCCTCCGCCGGCTGCGTCGTTACAAGGTCCTCGATCGGCGCGTGGTCCTGCATGGCCCTCCCAGTCTATACGGGAGCCATTGCTGGGCTATTACGGGCCTGTTACGAAACTGTTACAGGGCCTTCGCGTCCTCGTCGAGGGTCGCGTCAGCGAGCGAGGAATTTCAAGGCTTTTTCGGCGGCCGCGATCCCGTTCATGGCCGCGTAGGCCAGGTCGGAGATCTCCGAGGCGGTGTCCGAGTGGGCGAAGAAGACCGGGGCCAGGTCCTTGGCCGCCGCCGGCTGCAGGCGCGTATAGAGGCCGGGAATCGACATGAACATCGGATGCCCGCGGCGGAATACGCGGCCCTCGACCAGGTGCTTGCGCCAGGACGGAAACAGCGCGAAGAGCTCGTCGGCGGCGGCCTGGGCCAGGTCGCGGGTCTTGCCGTCGTCCATGAGCTCGGGGCGCACGCCCTCGAGCTTGGGGCAGTACACGGTCAGGACCTGGGGCCGGTTCAAGTCCCCCCCGTCCGCGTGGGTCACGAAGTCGGCGGGGATGAAGTCGGTGAAATTCTTGGCGCCGATCACCCAGTTGTCGTAGGCCTGGTTGTAGACCACCCGGTCGAAGCAGAGGTTGACCACGATGTAGGGCGCGTAGCGCATCTCGCCCATGGCCTTGCGCTGCTCGTCCGGGATGCCGGTGACCAAGTGCTTGGCGATGTACTTGGGCCCGGCCATGACCACGGACTTGGCCGCCACGGCGTGGGCCTGGCCGTCCTTCATGTAGCGCACGACCGCCCCGCCGCGCTTCCTGCGCTCCACGTGGTAGACCGGCGCGCCCGTGCGCACGCGCTTCTTCGCCGCCGGGCTCAGGTGCTCGTAGATCTTGCGCGCGCCGATGCCGAGGCCGCCCTCGAAGGTGTAGCGCGCGTCCTTGGCCCAGGCCTTGGCCGCCTCGATGCCCACGTAGGCGGAGGTCAGCGCGGCCGGCGCGCCCCAGTTGGAGAGGCCGAAGCCGTCCCAGAACTGGGTCAGGACCTCGTGGCGCCCCTTGAGAAGCTCGGAGAAGGGACGCTGGTCGAGGGATTCCTTGTCCTTCTCGAAGTCGACCTTCTCGAGGTCCCGGCAGAAGTCGTCGACCGCCTTCCCCGCCTTGGCGCCCAAGAGCTTGTGGTTGGGATGACCGGCCTTTCCGTTCCAGAACTCGGGGACCCAATGGCCGTCGTAGAAGGCCGCGTCGAGGCCGCGGATCTCCTTCAGGTCAGGCTCGAACTTCCAGAGCTTGAAGAGGCGGGCGACTTCGGGGCTGAAGATCGAGGCCCAGGCCGCGCCGGTCGAGAAGTTGAGGCCGTTCCAGGACTCGGGGTAGCAGTTGCCGCCGACGTGGTCCTCTTTCTCGAGCAGCAGGAAGTCCTTGTCCTGCACGCGGTCGGCGGCGGCGAGGCCGCTCGGCCCCGCGCCGATCACGGCGATGTCGACGCGCTCGCGGGGCGCCGGCATGGGCAGGGCGTCGCCGTCGCGGACCTGATGGCAGACGGTGTTGCTCTCGCTGTGGAGGTCGGGTTTGGGAGCCGGCTCGGCCTCGGGCTTCGCGCCTCCCGCGGCGCCCGCGCCCATCGGGCAGGCGGAGACGGCGCCGCCGGCGATGATCCAGCGGATGAAGGATTTTCGCGACATCCCCATGACGTGGATGATAGCTCATTGCGGGGCTCGGGAAAACCCGTTATCCTCGGCCGCAATGGCCCTCTCCTTGGCGCTGGCGGCGCTCCTGGCTGCGGGCTCGAGCCATGCGGAGGTAAAGAACCCGAATACCTTCGTCCATCTCTCGGCGAGCGACGCCAACAGCCTGGACCCCGCCTGGAGCGGCGAGCGGACCAGCTTTTTCATCATCCAGAACCTCTACGAGACCCTCTTCACCTATGACGGCGGCTCGCTGGAGAAGATGGTCCCCCTCGTGGCGGAGAAGGTCCCCACCCGGGAGAACGGGCTGGTCTCCCAGGACGGGCTGACCTATACCATACCCATCCGCAGCGGCATCCGCTTCCACGACGGCACGTCGCTGACGGCCGAGGACGCGCGCTACTCCCTGATGCGCTGCGCGCTCATGGACGCGGGGGTGGGCGAGCTCCTGCTCGAGCCGCTGGCGGGCTACCGCTCCACCTTCGGGCCGGACGGCAGGCTGCGTCCGGGGGCCTACCGGGACCTGGACCGGGCGGTGCGGGTCGAGGGCGCCAACCTGGTCCTGCGCCTGCCCCAGCCTTTCCCGGCCCTGCCCTCCGTCCTGGCCCGCTGGTCGGTGATCGTCTCCAAGCGCTGGGCCGCGGCCCACGGGGACTGGGACGGCGGCGAGGCGTCCTGGGCCAGCTACAGCCATCCCAAGAAAGAGGACTCCCCCTTCCACAGCCGCGAGAACGGCAGCGGCCCCTTCCGCCTGGAGCGCTGGGACCGCGCCGGGCAGCAGGTCGTGCTGGCCAGAAGCGAGGGCTACTGGCGCAAGCCCGCCGCCCTCAAGCGCGTCATCGTCCGGGCGGTGCCCGAGTTCGCCACGAGAAAGCTCATGCTCGAGGCCGGCGACGCGGACGCCATCGCCGCGGACCGGGCCCTCCTCTCCCAGCTCCGCGACCTGCCCGGCGTGCAGGTCCTCGACGACCTGCCCTCCACCGACCTGCGCGCCGTCATGCATTTTTGCCTGCGCGTGAGCACCGCGGGCAACCCCTACATCGGGTCGGGCCGGCTCGACGGGGAGGGCATCCCGCCGGGTTTCTTCGCCGACCGGGACGTGCGCCTGGGTTTCGCCTACGCCTTCGACTACGAGGGGTTCCGGCGCGACGTGTACCGGGGCCGGGCGGAGCAGGCGCGCGGCTTCATCCCCAAGGGCATGCCGGGCTACGATCCCGCGCTCCCCCTCTACGCGCTGGACCTGGGGAAGGCCGAGGCGCAGTGGAAGAAGGCGTTGGGAGGCGAAGTGTGGCGCAAGGGCTTCCGCCTGCCGCTGGCCTATATGGCGGGCAGCGCGGATCATCAGGCCGCCTGCCAGCTCCTCAAGCGCAACCTGGAGGCGCTCAACCCGCGCTTCCGGGTCGACGTCCGGGCGCTGGACGTGCCCGCCCTCATGGACGGCCTGGAAAGCGGCCGGCTGCCCTTCCACGTGCGCCGGGACGGGGCGCCGTTTTTGGATCCGCACGCCTACGCCCTTCAGTTCATGCTCACCGACCGGACCAACTCCTGCCGCTATAGCGACGCGGATACGGACCGCCTCACCTACGCGGCGCTCCACGAGCTGGACCCGCGCAGGCGCGAGGAGCTGTATCATCGGCTCTTGGGGCGGGAGCACGAGGAGGCCCCCGATGTGGTCCTCTTCACGGTCCCCGACGTCCGGGTGCAGCGCTCTTGGGTGAAAGGCTACCGCCACAACCCCATGCTCGCCGGCGGCTGCGAGTTCTACGGCCTGAGCAAGAGCGACGCGCCTTAGCCGGAGTTTGACGGCCTGGGGTCGATTTAGTACCTTCCCCGGGTGAAGACCAAAGCGGCTCCCGCCGTCGACGGAAAGGGCTCCGCGCTGGCCGGCCGGGCCCAGTGGGTCGCGCGCGGGGTGGGCTGCTATCATCCCATCGTCATCGAGAGCGCGGAGAACGCGCGGCTGCGCGGCGTGGACGGGCGCGAGTACATCGACTTCGCGGGCGGCATCGGCGTGGTCAACGTCGGCCACCGCCATCCCAAGGTGGTCGAGGCCGTCAAGCGCCAGGCCGACCGCGTCCTCCACGCTTGCTTCCAGGTCACGAGCTACCCGGAATACATCGAGGTCTGCCGCCGGCTCTGCGAGGCCGCTCCGGGGAACTTCGCGAAGAAGGCCGTCCTGTTCAGCACCGGGGCGGAGGCCCTGGAGAACGCGGTCAAGATCGCGCGGGGATTTACCAAGCGCCGCGGCGTGGTCTGCTTCGACGGCGCCTTCCACGGCCGGACCTACATGGCCATGCGCATGACCGGCAAGTACAAGCCCTACCGCCCGGACATCGGCCCCTTTCCCGGCGACGTGCACCGCATCCCCTTCCCGTACGCGTACCGGCCGCCGAAGGGCGTGGCGCCCAAGGACCTGACCGCCTACTGTTTGGAGCGGCTCGAGCAGCTCTTCCAGACCGACGCCGCGCCCGAGGAGATCGCCTGCGTGGTGGTCGAGCCGGTGCAAGGCGAGGGCGGCTTCGTCGTCCCCCCCGCGGACTTTTTGCCGGCCTTGAAGCAGGTCTGCGAGCGCCACGGCATCCTCTTCGTCGCGGACGAAGTGCAGTCTGGCTTCGGCCGCACCGCCAAGATGTTCGCCATCGAGCACTCGGGCGTGGTCCCGGACTTGATGACCGTGGCCAAGTCGCTCGCGGCGGGCATGCCCCTCTCCGGCGTGGTGGGACGCGCCGACGTAATGGACGCGCTCGGGCCTGGAGGCTTGGGCGGCACCTACGCGGGCAACCCGCTCGCCTGCGCCGCCGCCCTCGCGGTGTTCGACATATTTGAGAAGGAGCGCATCCTCGCCAAGGCCGAGAAAGTCGGCGAGACGCTGCGCAAGTCCTTCGACCGCCTGGCCGAGCGCTCGCCTTTCGTCGGCGAGAGCCGGGGCTTGGGCGCGATGCGCGCCATCGAGCTGGTCGAGGACAAGAAGACCAAGGCTCCGCTCGCCGAAGCGAAGATGAAGCAGATCCTGACCGCCTGCGCGGAGAAGGGCCTCCTGGTCATCAAGGCCGGCGGCTTCGGCAACGTGATCCGCTGCCTCGTCCCCCTCACCGTGCCCGAGGCGGACCTGGCGCGGGGTCTCGAGATTTTGGAAGAGTCGGTTCTCGCTCTCAAGTAGGGAGGTCCCGTGGCCAAGTCCGCAACCGTCGACAAGCCGAAGGCGTCCGAGTCGAAGATGCTGATCGGAGGGAAGTGGACCGCCTCCAAGAAAGGCCGCCTGCGCGAGGTGCAGAACCCCGCGACGGAAGAAGTGCTGGCCCGGGTCCCCGAGGCCGACGCCGCGGACGTCGCCGCGGCCGTCGGCGCCGCCAAAGAGGCTTTCGAGGACGGACGCTGGTCGAAGAAGACGCCGGGCGAGCGCCAGGGCATTCTGTTTAAGCTCTCCTATCTGATGGAGGCCAAGGCTCTCGAGCTGGCCAAGCTCGAGTCGGCCAACGCGGGCAAGCCCATCAAGCTCGCCAAGGACGGCGACATCCCCTTCGCCATCGACAACCTGCGCTACTTCGCCGGCCTGGCCCGCTCGCTGGAAGGGACGGCCAGCGCCGAGTACGCCGGGGGCTACACCAGCGTGATCCGCCGCGAGCCGGTCGGCGTCGTCGGCCTGGTCGCGCCCTGGAACTACCCCTTGATGATGTCGGTGTGGAAGGCCGCGCCGGCCTTGGCCGCGGGCAACTGCGTGGTGCTCAAGCCCTCCGAGCTCACCCCTCTCACCACCCTCGAGTTCGGCAAGCTGGCTCAGGAAGCCGGCATCCCGGACGGCGTCTTGAACATCGTCACCGGCGCCGAGGAGGCCGGGCGCGCGATCACCGAGCACCCGGACGTGGCCTTGGTCTCCTTCACCGGCGACACCGACACCGGCAAGAAGATCATGGGCCAGGCCGCGCCGACCATGAAGCGTCTGCACATGGAACTGGGCGGCAAGGCGCCTTTCGTGGTCTTCGAGGACGCGGACCTCGAGGCGGCCGTCGCCGGCGCCGCCGTCGCCGCCTTCGTCAACACCGGCCAGGATTGCACCGCGGCGACGCGCGTCCTGGT
>DATLOS010000578.1:0-2291 GCA_035536155.1 Elusimicrobiota bacterium | reverse complement strand
GCCAGATCGTGAGCTCACGGCCCGAGCGCGGCGCCACCATGGCCGCGCCGGCGAAGGCGTAGGCGGCGAGCACCGCGCCCGCGAGGGCCGCGAGATAATCGCGGATCGCCTTCTTGTGCCCGGGCCCCCGGCGCAGGAGGTACAGGGCGGCCGGGACGAACATCACGTGCCCGACGTGCCCCAGCACCGCGCCCGCGTGGAGCAGCCCCAGCAAGAGCGGGCGCGGGCGCTCGGAGAACAGCTCGCGGGCGGCGAGGAGCAGGAAGACCGCGCCCAGCATGTAGACCTGCGCCTCCAGGCTCCAGAACCAGTAGGCGTAGGACGTCGCGAGGCAGGCCGAGGCCGCGAGCGCCGCGGGCCCGGGGATCTTCTGCTCCTTGAGCCAGCCGTAGAAGAGCCCGACCCCGGCGGCGCCCAGCAGCGTGTCGAGGAGCTGGAGGCTCAGCAGGGCCGTCCCGCCGAAGCCGAGGAGGAGCAGGAGGCGGTGGAAGGCCCAGCCCAGCACGCCGTAGGCCAAGTGGTTGCCGTGGGTGAGGTGGGCGAAGTCCCCCAGCTCCACGGCGATGGCGCAGGCGACGCCGTCGAAGTTGTAGAAGCCCGATGGGCGCGCCAGATAGAACAAGAAGGCGCTTAAGGCCACGAGCGCCCCCATCCAGCGCTCCGCCGCGCGTTTCACGTTCTAGAGGAGCTCGGCCGCGAGCGCCGCCAGCGGCGAGCGCTCCGTCTTCGAGAACTTCACGTGGCCGTAGAGCGGCTGGTCCTTGAAGCGCTCGACCAGATAGGACAGCCCGTTCGACTCGGCGTCGAGGTAGTAGTTGTCGATCTGGAACGGGTCGCCGGTGAAGACCAGCTTGGCGCCCTGCCCCACGCGGGAGATGATGGTCTTCACCTCGTGCGGGGTCAGGTTCTGGGAGTCGTCGATGAGGATGAACTGCTCCGGCAGCGTGCGTCCGCGCAGGAAGCTCACCGCCTCGCACTCGAGCTTGCCCTCTTCGAGCAGCATCTGGATGTCGATGTCCATCATCTCCCGGCGCGGCCGGTCGAGGAGGAACTCCAGGTTGTCGTAGATCGCGCCCATCCAGGTGTTGAGCTTCTCCTGCTTCGATCCCGGAAGGAAGCCGATGTCGTGGCCGACGGGGACGACGGGCCGCGCGACCATCATCCGGCGGTAGATCTTGTCGCCCAGCACCTGCTCCAGGCCCGAGGCCAGCGCCATCAGGGTCTTGCCCGAGCCGGCCACGCCGACCAGCGTCACGAGCTGGATGTCGCGGCGCATCAAGAGCTCCAGGGCGAAGCGCTGCTCCATGTTGAGCGGCTTGATCCCCCACGGCGCGGAGTCGGCGCGGCTGAGCGGGACGAGGGACTTGGTGGCGCCGTCGAAGCGGGCCAAGGCGCTCGAGGAGGCGCCGTTGTCGTCCTTCAAGATGACGAACTCGTTGGCCTTGAGCTTCCAGCCGTTCAGGGGCAGCGACTTGTGCTTGTAGAAGGCGTCGATCTCCTTCGCCGGGCAGGCCACCTCGCGCCAGCCCATGTAGAGGTCGCTGACCGAGACCTTCTCCTTCTCGTAGTCCTGGGTGTCGAGGCCGAGAGACTCGGCCTTGATGCGCAGGTTGATGTCCTTCGAGATGAAGACGACCTTGGCCTTGCTCTTCTTGAGGTACTGCGCCACGCCCAGGATCATGTTGTCCTTGGTGTTGGCCATGAAGGGCGCGGGCAGGCCGTTGGCGCGGACCATCTCCACCTTCAGGGTGCCGCCGTGCTCGAGCTTGACCCCGGTGGAAAGCGGGCCCTGGTTGCGCAGGCGGTCCAAGGAGCGCGCGACCAGGCGCGCGGCGCGGCCGCGCTCGTCGTTGTTGCGCTTGAAGCTGTCGAGCTCCTCGATCACCGGCAGGGGCACGACCACCTGCGCGCCCTCGAAGGCGAAGAGCGCCTGCGGGTCGTGGATGATGACGTTGGTGTCGAGGACAAAGGTCTTTTTCATTGGGGGATGGTCTCCGAGGACTCAAACGGCGGCACGAACTCGCGGAAAACCTCGTTGGCGAGGAAGACGCCCTCGCGGCTCAGGCGCAGCCGCTCGCCCGAGTACTCCAGAAGGCCCCTGGCGGCCAGCGCGGCGATCTCGGCGGCGAAGGCCTCCGCCTCGCGGGCGCAGCGCGGCACGCCCTCCTCGCGGCGGCGCAGGCCGAGCATGAGGGTTTCGCCCAACTTCTCGCGGCCCTCGAGGGCCTCGGCGTGGGCGACGGGGCGCTCGCCGCGCTCGACGCGCTCGAGATAAGTCGTGAGGCGGTCCT
>DATLOS010000577.1:0-2134 GCA_035536155.1 Elusimicrobiota bacterium | reverse complement strand
CGGGTCCGCGGCCCGCGCGCCGTTGAAGGAAAGGAGCACGTCGCCGGTCTTGAGGCCGAGGTCCTGGGCCGGGCTGCGCGGGAGGACGTCGAGAGCGCGCGGGCCGAGCGCTCCGGGCTCGAGGAGGAGGCCCTCGGCCGCGGCGACCTGGCGCGGGTCCTCGCGCCGCGGCGGCGGCGGCGCGGCAGGGATCGCGGGGGCTTCGGACGCGGGCGGAGCCGCCGCGGCTTTCGCGGGCGCCGGCTCCTCCACGGCCTTGGACGGACGGGGGAGCGCGCGGGCTTTCTTCTTCTTTTTGGCGCCGGCGGCGAGAGCGGGAGCGGCGAGGAGGAGGGCCGCCGCGAGGACGCCTAGAGCGCTTCTCATTGGGCTTTCTCCGGAGCGTCGGCACCTGTACTGGGTGCCGCACCCTGTACAGGTGCGGCCGAGTTCGGCTGCTCGCGCAGCGTCTCGCGGCGGCGGCGGGCCTCCTCGAGCACGTCGAGGCGGCGGCGCTCCTGGAGCACTTCCTGCGCCTGAGGGGCGGGATCGTCCTCGGGCAGGGCAGGGCGCCCCGCGGCGTCCGGGCCCAGGCTCGCGGCGGAAGCGTCCGCCAGCTCTTGGGCCTGCCGGCGGGGCTCCTTGTAGCACTTGCGCTCCGGGAGGAAGTCGATCTTGGCCAGGAGCGGCTCGAGGACGGACAGCGCGCCCGCGAAGTCGCCGTGGCCATAGCGCTTCAACGCCTCGGCCTCGTCCTCCACGATCGACTGGGACAAGGCCGCGGCCGAGCGGGCGCGCGGCAGGGCCTGGGAGACGATCTTCTCGTGCTCTTGGGCCCAGGGGCCGCAGCGCGCCTCGGGCTCGCCGTCCAGAAGGGCGAGTGCGGACGCGTACGCCTCGGCGGCCTCCGGAGCCTTGCAGGAATCCTCGAGCGACGAGGCTCGGGCGGCGGCGGCCGAGAAGGCGTCCTGGAGGCCGCGGCGGCGCTGGGCCGCGCGCAGAAGGTCCCAGACCTCGGCGGCGACGGGCGTGCCGGCCAGGAGGAGGCGGTCGCTGCCCGCGGGCCAGGCGCGCAGGGCGGCGAGCGCCTTGACGGCGGCGGCGTCGCGGTAGTCGCAGGCCTCCTTGGAGGCGGCGCGCCGGGCCTGCTCCACCAGGGGAGCGAACTGGCCGATGAGCTCGGCCTGCCGGCCGAGGACCGCGGCCCGCTCCCGGGCCACGGACTGGAGGCGGCGGAACTGGGGCTTGCGGGCCGATCCCGTCAGGGAATCCGCCAGCCGTCCGTATGCCGCGAAAGCCTCGGAGGGGTGGCAGGCGCCCGCGGCCTCCTCGGCGCGCGCCGCGGAGAGGATCGCCTCGGTGAAGGCCGGCGAGACCGCGATCTCGACGTCGCGGTTGACGGCGATCGCCCCCGGGCCGGCCAAGACGAAGCGGTAGCGGTGCTTGCCGGGGGCGCCCAGCACGACCTTGGCGGAGAAGAGGTAGGGCCCGCCCGCCTTCCTGCGCGCGCGCGAGACTCGCGAGGAGACCGGCTTGCCCGAGGGGGACTCGAGGAAGCCCGCCTCGGTGAGATAAGCCGACTCGCCCTTGGCCAGGCCTTCGACCCAGTAGGCGAGGGTCACCTCGGCCTCGTCGCCGACGTCGAAGCCCGGCGCGTCGTCCTTGGCGAGAACGTGGATCTTCTCCGCCGAGAGGCGCAGGCGCGGCTCGGAGGGCGCGGCCGCCAGGGCCGCGCGGGCGCCGTCCAGGGCCGAGCGCGACTTGGCTAAGGCCGGCGCGACGAGGCGCAGGTCGGCCAGCGCGGGCTTCATGCCGCGGACCCTGTCCAGCGAGGCCAGCCGCTCGGCCGTGGCGTGGGCGCGCCAGAGCTGGCGTTGGTCGAGCAGATACTTCGCGATCCAGCCGATCGTCTTCTCCGAGGCCGCTCCTTCCTCGACGTCCTTGGCGATCAGGTCGGCGACGTCCTTGCCGTACACCGCGCGGGCGTGCGCGGCGAGATGGTCCGCCGCGGCCTTGCCCGCGTAGGGGGAGGAGAGCACCTCACGGAAGTAGGGCGCCGCCAGCTGGCGGGGATCGGGCGCCTGCGCCGCCGCCCGCCGGGAGAGGAAGTCCTGAGCCCAGCGTTGCTGGAAGAGGAGGGGGATCTTCGAGGCCG
>DATLOS010000576.1:0-13468 GCA_035536155.1 Elusimicrobiota bacterium | reverse complement strand
GAAGGAGCGCAGGGCCTTTCCCCGGAGGCTGGGCACGCTGATCCAAAGCGCCGAGTCTCGCGCCATGTCGCCGGCGGACCGGTCCGGGAAGCGGACCTCGACGCGGCGTTGGCCGGGATAGCCCTTGAACGAGAGGTCCACGGAGGCGGCCCCCAGCGGCGTGCGGCGATCGGCGTACGAGAGCTTCGCTCCGCGCAGCTCCGCGGCCAGTTCCTTGACGTCCTCGTCGACCAGCGCGGGGAAGACGAAGTGCGCGGTCGGACGGCTCGCCCCCGAATCCGTTCGGTCCCAAGTGAGCTCGAGCTGGGCCAAGCCGAAGGGCGTCAAGACGGGTTGCGCCTTCCCCGCGTCGAGGTCCGCGATCCGTCCCTCGATCAAGGCGCGCGCGGTGGAAAGGTCTTCGCCCAGCCGCTCCACCGGCACCGGCCGCTCGACGTAGAGGACGGACTCGACGCTCTCCAGCACCCGGTCCAAGGACGCAAGGGCGCCTTCGTCGAGCCTCTGCGCCGCGGAAAGCTCGCCCCGCAGCTCCCGCAGGCTGCGCCGCGCGTCCTCGAGCGAGGCCGCATGGGGGATGTCGCCCAGCTCGTGGAGGCCGTACGCCGAGCCCAGGAAGTAATCGAGCAGGATCGCCAGCTCGCGGTAGAAGCTCCGCGCGTCGAGCCCGGCCTTGAGGCGGCCGTCGAGCTCCGCGAGCGCGGCCCGGACCCGCGGGACGGGGTCGAGGGACGGGCGGCGATCGTCCGCGATGCGCGCGGCGCGCCGGCGCGCGTAGCGCCAGAGGAGGACCCCGCCGCCGACCGCCGACGCGGCGGCGAGCCACGCGGCCAGGACCCCGGGATAGAACCGGAACGGCGCGGGCGAGGCCTCGATATCCTCGAGCTCGGGCCTCGCGCCGGGCGGCAGCGAGGAGCGCAGCGGGATGTCGAAGGCCGGGATCTCGAAAGCCAGGCCGTCCTTGGAGACCCGGGCGCCGCTCGAGCGCGCGGCCCCGCCCTTCTCGAGATCCACTCCCGCCGGCAGGCGCGCCAGCTGGAGCTCGATCTCGACCGTCCCGGTCTGCCCCGGCGGGATCAGGACGCCGGCCGGCCCCGGCACCGCGTCGAAATCCCCTCCGAGGCTCGCCGCCACCGCGGCCTCGAGCTCGGGGATGGGGACCAGCATCGGCCGGTCGCCGTCGTTGCGGATCTCGAGGCGCAGCCGCACCGGATCGACCGGCTCGTAGACGGGCGCGTCGAGGCTCGCCTTGAGGCGCACCGGCGCGTCGGCAGGCGCGGCTTGCTCGGCGCGGGTGAGCTGCCCCTGCGGGGCGCCGGCGCCGAAAGCGGCGGGGTCCAGGAAAACGGAGCCCAGGCCTATCGCCGCCGCGGCGACCCAGGCCAGCGCCCCCGAGCGGCGCCGCTCGCCGGTGAAGGGAGCCGCGAGCGCGGCGGAGGCTTCGCCCGAGGCGGGCCGGGAGAGGACCTGCTCGGCCGCCTTCGCGGCCGCATCGAGGGCCTGCCGGGAGGATTCGCCGCGCTCGGCCGCGGGTCTCTCTTCCGACGGACTCCGTCCATCGGCCGCCGCCTGCGGACGCGGAGCTTCCGCCGCCGCCAAGACGGACGGCGCCGCCGGGGACGCGGGGACGCCGACGGGAGCATCGAGGACGCCCGACGCCGGAAGAGCAACCGCCGGATTCGCGGAGAGCGGCGCGGCGTCGCTCGCCAGCCCGGGTTCCGCAAGCGAGGCAAGCGGCGCGGAAGCGCCCAGCTGGAGCGCTTCCGGCGTCCCGCTCGGCGCCAGGACGACCGGGGTCCCGCGAGCCTGGCCGGAGCCCGAGACCGCCCGCCCGACGGCGGCCGACGCCGGCCCGGCGAAGGCTAGGGAGATCGAAAGGAGGACGCAGAGCGCGCGCGAGGGGCGCGCCAGGCGGGGGCGGCAATTCGGCATTTCTTCGGAGATTTAACGCGAAAAGAGCCCTCCAGGTAGCGGGCCCAACGGGGACCGCGGCGGCCGGCGATCGGCCCATGTTCGGCTGGGCCTATCGGTGCCGGGCTTAAGCCGCTAGGCGAGCGAGAACGGGCGCTTCAGGTCGAGCAGCTCGCAGTCGCCCGGTCCGCCGTCCTCCCACACCAGGCAGGCGAAGTCCGTCTCCCGGTCGAGCGCGGTCATGGGATGATGCCAGACGCCGGGACGATAGGAGATGCCGACCGGCCCTTCTATTAGGAAGGCCCGCAGAGTCGAAAGGTCGGGAGCGTCTCCCCCCAAGCACACCGCCGCGAGGTAGCGCGCGGGCTGGCTCAGCGGCAGGAACACCTGGGTCGAGTGGGCGTGGCGCTCGAGGACGCGGATATCGACGGGGAGCTTCTTCGGCGCGCAGCGGAAGACGGAGAGGTTCGGGGAAGCGCCGGGCCGCAGGTTCTTGAGCTCGGCCATCCGATCGAAGCGCTTGGCCGTGCCCTGGTTGGCCTCCCGGAAGGCGCGCGCCGCCTCCGCGCTCAGCACGTCCCCATAGGGCTTATAAGCCTCGGGCGAGAGGCGCTCGAGCCGAGTCATGGGGCGACTTTAGCATCTTTGTTATACTCCCCGCCGGATGACCCGCGTCCTGCGCCATCTCGGCGCCTTGGCCGGCTACGGCCTGCTCTTCGCGGTCTACTCCGCGCCGCTCGCCGCGCGCTTCACGACCAGTTTCGTCGGCCGCGAGTCGGACGCGCAGTACACGACCTGGTTCTTCTGGCACTTCCACCAGAGCGTCTCGGTCTGGAAGACCAACCCGCTCTGGACCGATCTCCTGTACTGGCCTTACGGCGCGAACGTGCTCCTCCAGCACGGCTGGTACTACTTCCTCGCCGCGTGGCCCCTCGTGCCCCGCCTCAACCTGGCGACGATCTACAACCTCTTCCAGACGCACAACTTCCTGCTCTCGGCCTACGGCACCTTCCTGGTGGCGCGGCGCTGGGGCGCGTCCTGGCCCATCGCCTTCTTCGCCGGCGCGGTCTACGCATTCGCCCCCGACGCGACCTACAAGCTGCGCGAGGGGACCTTCGACCACCTCTGCCGCCAGGTCGTGCCCTTCTTCTTCTGGGCGCTGACCCGCGCCGTGGACACGCGCCGCCTCGGCGACGCCGTCCTCGTCGCCCTCGCCTTGGCCTGGGCTTGGGGAAGCGACTACTACCTCTTCTTGATCTGCGCCGTCTTCGTGCCTCTCGCCTACCTCTGGTTCGAGCGGCCCCTCCTCGTCGGGCTCGAGCGCCGCGCGCGCGGCGGGACCCTCGAGACGGCAAAGCGCGTCCTCGAGGCCGCCATGGCCCTGGCCGCGCTCGGAGTCCTCGTGCGTCTGGGCCAGGGCCAGGTCGAGTTCCACGGCCGCGGGAGCGCGCGCGAGCTCCTGGCCTACGTCGCCCCCTACGCGGCGTTCTGGGCGGCGGCCGGCCTGCGCCTCCTGGCCGAGTACCGGCCCACGCTGCGGCTCCAGCTTCAAGCGCTGCGCTTTTCCGCGGCGGCGCCTTATATAGGAAGCCTCGCCTGCTTCGCGGCCATGAGCTATCCCATGCTCTGGGCGGTGACCTCGATCATGGTCTCCGGCAACTACCCGCACCCCGCGGGGCCGTGGCGCGGCGGCGGCAACCCCACCGACGTGGGCCTGTTCTTCCGGCCGTCCTACTTCCATCCGCTCTGGGGCGGCTGGGTGCGGGGCGTCTTCGGCAGCAGCCCGCCCGCGGTCGAGCACTTGGGCTTTCTGCCGGGCGTCGCCGCCTTTCTCCTCTGGCGCCGAAAGCCCCGCGACCGTTGGGTCCGGGCCTGGCTGGCCGGCCTGGCGGCGAGCCTCGCCGTGTGCCTGGGGCCCTGGCTCAAGATCCTGGGCGTGCACACCTACCTGCCCATGCCCTTCTACTTCCTGCACCTGCTGCCGGTGTTCAGCCAGCTCCAGACGGCGCACCATCTGGTCCCCTTCCCGGTGTTCTTCCTCGCGCTGTGCTCCTCGGCGTTTCTCTCCGCGCTCTGCGCCCGCCTCGGCGCCCGAAAGCGGGCCTGGGCGATCGCCGGCGCCTTCGCCGCCGTCGGCTTCGAGTTCGCGCACGGCGGGATGCCGACGCACGCGCCGCCCGTGCCCGCGCTCTACGCGCGGCTGGGAGCCCGCCCGGCCGGCGCCCTGCTTCCGGTCCCGCTCGGCGCCATCTTCAACGGCCTGGGCGTGGGCGCCTTGGGCGCGCCGCCGCTCAACATCTACCTCCAGACGGTCTTCAATAAACCGATCGTGGGCGGCTGGATCGCGCGCATCCCGCGCCAGGTCTACGAGAACATGCGCGACGACGCCCTGCTGCGCGACCTCTTCGCCGCGCAGGAGGGGCGCGGGGTCTCCGCGCGGCTGCGCGATCCGCGGTTCGTGAAGCGGTGGCTTGCGCAGCAGCATCTGCGCTACGTGACCGTGGACGTCTCGAAGACCCCCCCGGACCTCCGGCGGGCGATCGAGAAGTGGCCGCTTAAAAAGATAGATGGGGACGCCGACGCGAGCCTGGTTCTGTATGAAGTACTTGATATAATCCGGCCATGACGGCCGTCGGAAAATCCCTGCATCGCCGCGAAGGCCCGGACAAGCTCCGGGGAGTCGCGAAGTACATCGACGACTACGTCTTCCCCAACTGCCTCCACGGCGTCACTTTGCGCTCGACGATCAGCTGCGGCCGCGTCCTCAAGGTCGAGCAAGACCCCGCCTTCGACTGGTCCGAGTTCACGGTGGCCACGGCCGCGGACATCCCGGGCAAGAACTGCGTCCCCTTCCTCCAGGAGGACCAGCTTCTCCTGGCCCGCGACCGCGTCAACCACCCCATGGAGCCGATCGCGCTGGTGGCGCACGCCTCGCGCGAGCGCGCCTACGAGGCCCTCGCCCATTTCCGGGTCGAGTACGCCCCCGAGGAGCCCGCCTTGACGATGGAGGACTCCCTCCGTCTGCGGCGGACGATCTACCCGCCCGACAACGTCTTCAAGGACATCCTTATCTCCAAGGGGGACACCGCCCACGGCTTCGCCGGCGCGCACGTCGTGGTGGAAGGCGAGTACCGCGTCCCCTGGCAGGAGCAGGCCTACATCGAGAACAACGGCATGGCGGCCTACTTCGACTCCGACGGGACCTTGGTGGCCATGGGCTCGATGCAGTGCCCCTACTACGTCCACAAGGCGCTTAAGGTCATCTTCGACCTCCCGGCGCCGCGGGTGCGCGTGATCCAGACCACGACCGGCGGCGGCTTCGGCGGCAAGGAGGACTACCCCTCCGTGCTGGCCGGCCACGCGGCCCTTCTGGCCTGGAAGGCCAAGCGCCCGGTGAAGATCGTCTACGACCGGACCGAGGACATGGCCGCGACGACCAAGCGACATCCGGCCAAGGTCCGCCACCGCTCCGGCTTCGACCGCGAGGGCCGCCTGAGCGCGCAGGACATCGACGTGGTGATGGACGGCGGCGCCTACATGACGCTCTCGCCCGTGGTCCTCTCCCGGGGCGCGATCCACGCCGCCGGCCCCTACGCCTGCCCGAACGTCCGCATCCGCGCCCGCGCCGTGGCCACGAACACCCCCCCAAACGGGGCCTTCCGCGGCTTCGGCGCCCCGCAGACGCTGTTCGCCGCCGAGCTCCACATGGACAAGGCCGCGCGGACTTTGGGCCTCGACCCGGCGGAGCTGCGCCGCCGCAACATCCTCCGCGAGGGCTCCGTCACCGCGACGGGCCAGGTGCTGCGGACCAGCGTGGGGATGGACGAGGCGCTCGAGGCCACCCTCCAGATGAGCCGCTGGCCCGCGCTGCGCGCCTCCTGCGAGAAGTGGAACGCGTCGAGCCGCAAGACCTGGCGCGGCGCCGGCCTCGCCGCCGTGTACCACGGCTCGGGATTCACCGGCAGCGGCGAGGTCTATCTGGCCAGCAAGGCCGGCATCGCCTTGACCCGCGAGGGCCGCGTCAAGGTCCTCGCCGCCTCCACCGAGATCGGCCAGGGAACGAACACCATGTTCGCCCAGATCGCGGCCGACGCCCTGGGCATACCCGCGAGCCTCGTGGACGTGGAGACCCCGGACACGGCCAAGGTCCCGGACAGCGGGCCGACGGTCGCCAGCCGGACCTGCATGGTGGTGGGCGGGCTCGTGGCCAAGGCCGCGGCCAAGCTCAAGGCCGAGCTCGCCCCGCGCGGGAAGTTCCCGAACACGCAGGCGGCCCTGCGCCGGGCCGCCGCGAGCCTGTGCGCGGGCGCGCCGCAGCGCGAGTTCATCGCCCAGTACGAGAAGCCGGCCGAGATCCAGTGGGACGACCGGACCTACTCCGGCGACGCCTACGGCTCCTTCGGCTACGCCGCGATGGTCGCGCACGTCGAGGTGGACCGCTCCACCTACGAGGTCCGCGTCTTGAAGCTCTGGACCGCGCAGGAGATCGGGCGCGCCGTGAACCCGGCCCTGGCGGAAGGCCAGATCATCGGCGGCAGCGCCCAGGCCGTCGGCTACGCCCTCTATGAGAACCCCATCTTCCGCGACGGCCGCATGGTGAACGCCTCCCTGACCAACTACGTGATCCCGACGGCCCCGGACACCCCGCCGATGGAGGTGGCACTCCTGGAGAAGCCCTACCGCCACGGCCCCTTCGGGGCGAAGGGCTTGGGCGAGATGCCCATGGACGTGCCCGGGCCGGCGATCGCGGCCGCGGTCCATCACGCGACCGGCGTCTGGGTCCCCAAGCTCCCGATCCTCCCCGAGGACCTGGCCGCGGCCCTCCCCGCATGAGCGCGATCAAATTCAAGGTCAACGGCAAGCCCGCTTCCTTCTCGGGAGCGCCGTTTCGGCGCCTCCTGGACGTGCTCCGCGAGGACCTCGGCCTCACCGGCACGAAGGAAGGCTGCGGCGAGGGCGAGTGCGGGGCCTGCACCGTCCTCTTGGACGGAGAGCCGGTCAACGCCTGCCTGATCCCGGTCTGCCAGGCCGAAGGCCGCGCCGTCGAGACCGTGGAGTCGCTGGGGACCTCCAAGAAGCTCTCCGCCCTGCAGGCCTGCTTCCTGGACAAGGGCGGGGCGCAGTGCGGCATCTGCACGCCCGGCATGCTCATGACCGCGACGGCCTACCTGCGGGAGGCGCCCAAGGCCGACGACGCGGCGGTGCGCCAGGCCCTGGCCGGAAACCTTTGCCGCTGCACCGGCTACCAGCACATCGTGGACTCCGTTCTAGCCGCCCTGCCGCGCCCGAAGCCCGCGAAAAAAAGGAGCTCTCGTGCGCGGAAATAGCTCCTCCATGCGGGTGCTGAGCCCGTCCGACGCGGACGCGGCCGTGGCCGCGATGCGGGACAACCCGGGCGCCCTGGCTCTGGCGGGCGGGACCGACCTCATGGTCTCCTGGAACGTCGGCGCGCTCAACGGCCGCACCGTGGTCGACCTGAGCCGGATCGCGGCCTGGCGGCGCATCGAGATGGGACCGGCCTCGGTCCGGATCGGAGCCCTCGCCACCCACGCCGAGATCCAGCGCCACCCCGCCCTGCGCCGCCACTTCCCGCTTCTCGTGGAGGCCTGCGCCACGGTCGGCGCCGCCCAGATCCAGAACCGGGGCACATTGGGCGGCAACGTCGCCAACGCCTCGCCCGCGGGAGACTCCTTTCCGCCGCTGGCCGTCTACGAGGCCAAGGTCCTCTGCGTGTCGGGCTCGGGCCGGCGCGTGCTCCCGCTCGACGAGGTCTTCGCCGGCGTGAAGAAGACCCATCTCGCGGCCGGCGAGCTCATCGAGGCGATCGACCTGCCCCTGCCCGCGCGCCCGCCGGACCGCAGGTTCTTCCGCAAGGTGGGCTCGCGCCTCGCCCAGACCATCTCCAAGGCCATGGGCGCCGGCCTCCTGTGGCTGGGCCCGGACGGGCGCGTGGAGGACATCCGCGTCGCCTTCGGCTCGGTCGCCCCCACGGTCCGGCGCCTGCGCCGCGCCGAGGCGCTCCTGCGCGGCCAACCCTTGACCCCCGAGCTCGCCGCCGAGGCCGTCGCGCTGCTGCCCGAGGACGTCAGCCCGATCGACGACATCCGCTCGACGCGCGCCTACCGCCTGCGGGTCTGCGGCAACGTCCTGCGAGACTTCCTCCTGGAGGACGCGCGATGAGACTCGCCCCCATCCTGGCCGCCCTGCTGGCCGCCTGCGCCGGGCCGGCCGCCACGATCAAGCCCGGCTACGACTTCACCGGCATCCGCCGCGTGGCGCTCCTCGGCTTCGACGACTTCCCCCGCCAGCCCGGCTCGGGCAACGTCGTCGCCAGCATCTTCGAAAAGCACCTGCTGGGAGCGAACTACTCCGTGGTCGAGCGCCGCCGGGTGAGCGACATCCTGCGCGAGCACGCCTTCAGCGCCTCGGGCGCCGTGGATCCGCGCACCGCGAAGTCGCTGGGCCAGCTCCTGGGCGTGGACGCCCTGATCCTGGGCAGCATCACCTCCTTCTCCCCCGGGCGCGAGGGCACGGTGATGGTCGACCGCTCCGAGGACAGCACCCAGCCCGTGATGCGCCCGGTCACCCGCCAGGAGCGCGTCGGGGACCAATGGGTTCCCGTGACGCGCGACGAGGTGGTCGGCTACCGCACGATCCACAACCGCCGCCGGGAGCCGCAGACGTATACGGTCTACGCCTCGGTCGGGGTCGCCGCGCGGATGGTGGACGTCAAGACCGGCGAGGTCCTCTGGATCGGCTCCGACACGGAGACGGGCTACGACCTCGAGGGCGCCGCCGAAGACGCAGCCCAGCGCATCCTCAAATCGGTCAAGTCCACTTGGCCCAAGCTCAACCCGAGCTGAGCGGCCGCCGGACCCTCGCGCGCTTCGTCCTCCTGCGCGGGCTCGCCTTCATCTACGTCGTCGCCTTCCTCTGCCTGCTGCGCCAATGGGAGCCGCTGATCGGCGCGCGGGGCCTGCTCCCCGCGCGCCTCTACCTCGACGGCATCCGCGGCGCGGCGGCCGGCAGCGCCGCCGTCTACCTCTACGCGCCCACGCTGTTCTGGCTGGGCTGCTCGGACGCCGTCCTGCGCGCGTGCGCCTGGGCCGGCCTGGCCCTGTCCGCCGCGGCGCTGGGCGGCCTGGCCAACGCCCCGCTCATGGGGGCGCTCTGGCTCCTTTATATGTCCTTCGTGCACGTCGGGCAGGTGTTCTACGGCTACGGCTGGGAGATGATGCTGCTCGAGGCCGGCTTCCTCGCGATCTTCCTGGCGCCGCCGTGGGACCCGCGCCCGTTCCAGAGGAAGGACCCGCCGCCCGCCGTCCTGCCCTGGCTTTTCCGCTGGATGCTGTTCCGCGTGATGTTCGGGGCCGGGATGATCAAGCTGCGCGGCGATTCCTGCTGGCGGGACCTCACCTGCCTTCTCTATCACTACGAGACCCAGCCCATCCCGCATCCCTTGAGCTGGTACTTCCACCACCTGCCGGCCTGGGTCAACAAGGCGGGAGTCCTCTTCAACCACTTCGTCGAGCTGATCGTCCCGTGGCTCCTGTTCGGCCCCCGCCGGGCGCGCGCCTGGGCGGGCGGCCTCATCGCGCTCTTTCAAGTCGCCTTGATCCTGAGCGGCAACCTCTCCTTCCTCAACTGGCTCACGCTCGTGCTCTGCTTCTCCTGCTTCGACGACGGCGCCTGGGCGCGCGTCCTGCCCGAGCGGCTCGTCGCGCTGGCCCGGCCCGCCGAGCCTCCATGCACGCGGCCCCGCCGCGCGGCGCTCCTGGCGTTGGCAGGGCTGGTCGCCATCTTGAGCGTCTCCCCCGCCCTCAACATGCTCTCGCCCCGCCAGGCCATGAACGCCTCCTTCGATCCCCTCGGTTTGGTGAACGCCTACGGCGCCTTCGGCTCGGTGGGGCGCGTGCGGCGCGAGATCGTGCTCCAAGGCACGCTCGACCCGGACCCGGCGAACGCGCGCTGGACCGACTACGAGTTCAAGTGCAAGCCGGGCGACCCCGGCCGCCGCCCCTGCCTGGTCACGCCGTTTCACTGGCGGCTGGATTGGCAGATGTGGTTCGCCGCGATGGAGAGCCCGCGGGAGAACCTCTGGCTCGCGCACCTCGTCTACAAGCTGCTGATGGCCGACCGGAAGACCCTCGGACTCCTGGACCGCGACCCCTTCGCCGGGAAGCCCCCGCGCTGGATCCGCGCCGAGCTCTACGAGTACCGCTTCAGCGATCCGGGCTCGAAGGATTGGTGGGTGCGCTCCCGCGTCGGGCCCTACTTGCCCCCGCTATCCGCGGACGATCCCCAGCTCGCGGACCTGCTGACGGCCATGCATTGGGAAGTAAGGTAGAATTCTTGCCGGTGCTTCCCTACATTCTCTTCTTCATATCGGGCTCGTCGGCGCTCATCTACGAGGTGATCTGGGCCCGCCGCCTCGCCTTGGTCTTCGGCTCGACGGTGCACTCCGTGAGCACCGTGCTGGCCGCGGTGATGGCCGGCCTCGCGCTCGGCTCGCTTCTCGGCGGCCGCCTCGCCCGCCGGCGCCTGCGCCCCCTGCGGACCTACGGCCTCCTGGAGCTGGGGGTCGCCGCCTCCGCCGCCGCGGTCCCCGCCGTGCTGCGGGGCTTGCAGGCTTGGGCCGAGGGCGGCGGCCTCCTTCCCGTCCCGGCGCGCTTCCTCGTCTCCTTCGCGGTGCTCCTCCTGCCCACCGCGCTCATGGGCGCCACCTTCCCCGTGCTGGCGCGGCACGTCGCCCGCGGCGAGCCGGGCCGCGACATCGGCCGCCTCTACGCCGCGAACCTGCTCGGCGCCTGCGTCGGCGTCGCCGCCAGCTCCTTCGTGGCGATCGCCTTCCTGGGACTGAGCGGCACCGGCGCGCTGGCCGTGGCGCTCAACGTCTGCGCCGGGCTCGCCGCGATCGCCGCGGATCCGGGCCAGCGAGTCGCCGCGCTCGGCCCCCGGCCGACGCCGGCGGCCGTCCGCGCGGACGCCTCCTGGGCCTACGCCCTCTGCTTCGCCGCCGGGCTGACCGGGATGGCGTACGAGGTGGTCTGGACGCGCCTCCTCATCCCCACGAGCAACAACTCGACCTACGGCTTCGCCTCGATCCTCCTCGTGTTCCTGGCCGGCTCGGGCCTGGGCAGCCTCCTGACGGCGCGGGCCAAGCCCCAGGGACGGCGCGGCCTCGCCTGGCTGGTGATCCTCAGCGGGGTGCTCGGATTCTTGGGCTACTCGGTCTTCGAGCTGGCCGAGCTGTTGATGATCCGCTACGGCAACTTCGACGGCTCCGGCGTGCGTCCTCTCCTTTTCCTTCCCCTCGTGGAGAGCTGCGCGGTGCTCCTTCCGCTGGCGCTGGCGCAGGGAGCCGCCTTCCCCGCGGCCGTGCGCTTGCTGGCGCCCCGCGCCGAGGACGCCGGCCCCGCGGTCGCCCGCCTCTATTTCTGCAACACGCTCGGGGCCATCGCCGGCTCCCTGGCCGCGGGCTTCTGGTGGGTCCCCGCGATGAACGTGCAGAACGCCCTGCTTCTCCTCTGCGCGCTCGCCGCCGCGGCCGGGACGGCGGGCGCCGCCTCGGCGGAGCGCGGCGGCCGGCGCTGGGCGGTCTGCGGGGGCGGCGCGCTGTTTCTCCTCCTCGTCTGGCACCGCCACCTCGGCGCCAACCTGCCGCTCAAGCTCCTCTTGGACTGGGGCTCCCGCACGCCGCAAGGCGAGCGGGAAGTGATCGCCTACAAGGAAGACCTCGAGGCCTCCGTGGCGGTCGAGCGGCGCGGGGGAACCCGCATGCTCCTCATCAACGGCGTCGGGGTCACGGGCTACACCAACGCGACCAAGATGATGGCGCACGTGCCCCTCGCCGTCCACCCGAGCCCCGAGCGGGTCCTCGTGATCTGCTTCGGCATGGGCGCCACCTTCCGCTCGGCGCTCTCGCACGGGGTCCGGGTCGACGTCGTGGACATCGTCCCCGCCGTGCTGGAGGCGTTTCCCCGCTTCTATCCCGACGCCGCGGCGGCGCTGGCGAACCCGCGCGGGCGCCGGCTGGTCAACGACGGCCGCAACCACCTGCTCGCCGAGCGAGAGGGCTACGACGTCATCATCGCCGACCCCTCCCCTCCTCTATACGCGGCGGGCACGGTCAACCTCTACAGCAAGGACTTCTTCGAGCTGGCCCTGCGCCGCCTCAAGCCCGGAGGCCTGCTCACCGTGTGGGTGCCGGCCTACCCGGTCACGGAATTCGACATGGTCCTCAAGAGCTTCCGCGCCGCCTGCCCCTACACCCAGTTCTGGCGCCGCCCCGGCGAGCCCGACGGCCTGATCATGATCGGCTCCCGGAGCCCGATCCCCCACGACCCCGCGCGCATCCGCGCCCGCCTGCGGCGGCCCGAGGTCCGAAAGGACATGCTGGAGTACAACCCGGAGTTCAAGAACGAGGACGCCTTCTTCTCTTACCGTTTCGAGCCGCCTCCGGGCTACTTCGCCTTCCTGGACGGCGTGCCCGAAGTGACCGACGACTTCCCCCGCATCGAGCACCCGTACTTCCGCTCCCTCCAGCCGGGCTACTTCCGCGGGCCCGAGATCCTGAGGCCTACGTCGGCGCGATGAGCGCGCTCCTGGCCCTGCTCCTGCTCGCCCCGAGCCCGCGCGCCGCGGCCGCGGCGGACTCGCGCGAGGTCGCTCTCGTCGCCAGCCCGCAGGCCCTGGCGGCGGCCGAGGAGGGCGGGCTCTCCCTGGGCGAGCTGCTCGACGGCCCCGCGTCGCGGGGATTCTCCAACTCGCTGCTCGCCGCGCGCCGGCGCTACGCCTCCATGGTCCGCGTCCTGGAGGCCGACGCGCGCGAGCTCCGCGGAGCCCCGCTCGCTTTCGACCCCGGCTGGCTGCGCTCGCCCGCCGCCTCCTTCGAGCTCGTGGGCATCGCCCCGCGGCTCGACTTGGCCGAGCCCGGGACCTGCGGCGAGATCCGCCTCGTCTACCGCCTCGCCTACGCCCGGGACTCCGGGGACGCGCGAAAGCCCGCCCGCTGGCGGGGCGACCCGACCTTGGCCTATCCCCCCGCCCGCGTCGACCCGCGCGCCCCCTCCACGCGCCGCGTGGCCTCCCGCCTGCCGATGACGCTCAACGTCGTCCTGAAGGCGTGGGACGAGCGCGGCAAGGCCGACTGCCCGCGCCTGGCGCGGCGCTGGCTGGCCCCCGCCGGGCTGAGCGGCCCACGCCTGGGCGCGTGGCTGGTGTCGACGGCCGGGCCGCTGCCCCCGGCGACGGTCTCGCCCGCCCGCCTGCGGGAGGTGCAGGTCAACCTTCAGCTGGGGCGCTGGCCGGCGCAAGACCGCCAAGACATGGGCGGCCAATACGAGAACCTCCTGCGCACCTTCGCGCCCGACTATCTGGGCAAGGACCTCATCCCGGCGCCGTTGGCGAACACGCTTGATCCGGCGCGGCTGGCGCGGGACCGGCGCCTGCGCGACGAGCTGCGCGCCTGGATATCCGGCAAGGAGAACCTGGCCGCCATCGAGCGCGGCGACGCGCGGGTCCCGGAGAAGTTTCTGGCGACGCGGGCGGTCTCGGTCTC
>DATLOS010000575.1:0-2330 GCA_035536155.1 Elusimicrobiota bacterium | reverse complement strand
GCGGCGCGAGGCGCCGCGCATGAGCTGGAGATAGTCGATGATGACGAGCCCCAGGCTCTGGCCCTTCGCCCGGAGGTCGCTGTGCAGGCGCCGCGCGAGGCTGCGCACCTCGAGCACCGACAAGCCCGGCATGTCGTTGATGAAGAGCGGGGCCTCGGAGAGGCGCGCCGCGGCGCTGGTCACGTCGGTCCAGCGGTCGCGGCGGAAGTAGCCGTTGCGCAGCTCGTGGAGGGCGACGCCGGCCTCGGCGGAGACGATGCGGGTGAAAATCGAGTTTCGCGACATCTCCATGGAGTAGAAGGCGACCGCGCGCGGCTCCTTGGGGTGGAGGACGATGTTGGTCGCGATGTTGAGCGCCAAGGAGGTCTTGCCCTGTCCGGGCCGCGCGGCGAGGAGGATCAGGTCGCCCTTCTGCAGGCCCGAGGTCTTGCGGTCGAGCTCCTTGAAGCCCGTCGGGACTCCGGTGGTCTCCGCCTTGCGCTGGTGGATCTTCTCGATCTCCTCGATGACCTCGTGGGCTATCTGCTTGGCCTCGACGAAGCCCGCCGCCGTCTGCTTCTGAGCCACCGCCAGGATCCGGGCCTGGGCCTCATCGAGGAGCTCCGACGGGTCCTTTTCCTCTCTATAGCACTGGGTGACGACTTCGGTGGAGGCGCGGATGAGCTCCCGGAGGATGCCCTTCTCGCGCACCATGCGCGCGTAGTGCTCGATATGGGCGGACGTCGCCACCTTGCCCTGGAGCTCCGCGAGATACGTCGGCCCCCCGATCTCGCCGATAACCTTCGAGCGGCGCAGCTCCTCGCCGACGGTGACGATGTCGACGGCTTGGCCGCGCTGGTAGAGGGAACAGGCCGCGGCGAACACCTTCCGGTGGGCATCCTTATAGAACATGCCCTCCTCGAGGAGCTCGATGGCCTTCTCCACCGCCTCGCGCTCGATGAGCATCGAGCCGAGCACGGCCATCTCCGCCTCGATGGCCTGGGGCGGAACGTGGATAGAGTCGGTGGGCATGGGCCTCAAAAAAACGGCCTCCCCCTGGGGGGAGGCCGCGACCCCCCGGCGCTTAAGCGCGCGGGAGGATGGAAACCTTGATCTTGGTCGAGGCTTCCGGCGTGAGCCGGATCTCGACCTCGTGCTCCCCGGCCAGCTTGATCGCCGACTCGAGTCGCACCGCGTCCTTGTCCACGACGTGCCCGGACGCCTTGAGGCTCTTCACGATGTCCGACTTGCCGACCGAGCCGAAGAGCTTGCCGCCCTCGCCCGCCGGGCGGGTGTAGGACAGCGAGACGCCCTCGAGCTTCTTGGACGTGGAGACCGCCTCGGCCGCCGCCTTCTCGCGGAGCTTCTGGCGCTTCTCCTTGCCCTTCTCGTTGGCCTTGATCGCCGCGTCGGTGGCCTCTTGGGCCAAGCCGCGGGCGAAGAGGTAGTTCCGGGCGTAGCCGCGGGCGACGTCCTTGACGTCTCCCGAGCGGCCCAGGTTCGAAACGTCCTTGCGGAGGATGACCTTCATGACAGCGCTCCTCTTAAGATGCGGTGAACGGGAGCAGCGCCAGGAAGCGCGCCCGCTTGATCGCCTGCCCCAGCTGACGCTGATGCTTGGCGCAGGTGCCGGTGATCCGGCTCGACAGGATCTTTCCCCGCTCGGTCGTGAACGTCCTCAATACGGGGACTTGCTTGAAGTCCACGAACGGGATGTGGTCCGCGCAGAAGCGGCAGACCTTGCGGCGAGGCGCGAACGGGCGCCGCGCGCCGGGGCGGGCGCCGGAGGCGCCCTGTGGCCGCCCGGCCCCCGTGGGGGTCGTGGGCCGAGGCCGGCTTTCGCCGGAAGCCTCGGGGGCAGCGGTCGTCGACGTCGTGGTCTCTTCAGCCATCAAAACGGAACCTCCTCCAAATCCATAGCGGTCTTGTCGCCGCCTTCCTCGGGAGCCGGCGCCGCGCCCGGCGCGGACTTCGCCAGGAACTGCACCCGCCGGGCCACGATCTTCAGCGCCGATCTCTTCTGCCCGGTCTTGTCCTCGTACTGCTCGCTCTGCAGCCGGCCCTCGACGTGCACCGGGCTGCCCTTCTTCAGCTTGTCCTTCAGACGCTCCGCGGCCGGACCCCAAACCACCACCGGGATCCAGGAGACGTCGTCCTTCCACTCGCCCGTGGCGGTGTCCTGGTAGCGTCGGGTGACGCCGACCGTGAACGCGCACATGGCCGAGCCCTTCTGGGTGAAGCGGACGTCGGGATCCCGGGCTAGGTAGCCCGAGATCAAAACGATGTTCTGCTCGAGGAGCCGAATCTCCTTCATGCCTGCGGCCGAGCGGCGGGGGCGGCGGCCGACGCGG
>DATLOS010000574.1:0-2156 GCA_035536155.1 Elusimicrobiota bacterium | reverse complement strand
CGGCCGAGGCGTCGGCGCGTCAGCGGTCGAAGAGATTTTGCTTGCGGCGACTCGATTTTCTTGGCCGCCACCGGAAATTCCGGGTAAGCACGCGGTTTGCCCCGCTTTTTCCGACGTAATTCGCTCGCTCGCTGACGCGATTCGGGCCCTCGCGGATGCGAATCGCTCGCTCGCCGACGCAAGGCGAGGGCGCGCCGCGGCTAGACGATCTCGAGCAAGGCGAAGTGCAGGTACTCGGTCTCCGGCATCGCCAGCAGGACCGGGTGATCGGCCGCCTGCCCGCGCAGGGCCAGGATTCGCGCCGACTTTCCCGCCTTGGCCGCCGCGGCGCGCAGGGTCTTCACGAAGTCCTCGCGCGAGACGTGGTGCGAGCAGGTGCTCGTCGCCAAGAGGCCGCCCTTGGGCAGGCACCGGAAGGCCGCGGTGTTGAGCTTGGCGTAGGCGCGCAGTCCCGCGGGCAGGTGCTTTCTGGAAGAGACCAGGCTGGGCGGGTCGACGAGGATGAAGTCCGGCTTGAAGGGCTGCTTGTCCCCGGCGAAGGCGTCCAGCACTTCTTCCGCGTCGCCCTCGTCGAACTCGGCCTCGAGGCCGTTGAGCTTCGCGTTCTCCTTGGCCAACGCGATCGCGGGGCCCGAGCTGTCCAGGCCGAAGACCTGCGCCGCGCCGGCGCGGGCCGCGTTCAAGGCGAAGGCTCCCGTGTAGCAGTGAAGGTCCAGCACGCCCCGGTCCTTGAAGTAGGGCTTGAGGAAGGCGCGGTTCTCGCGCTGGTCGAAGTAGAAGCCGGTCTTCTGCCCGGCGCCGGGCGAGACCAGATACTTGAGCCCCCCCTCCTCGATGCGCACCGTCTCCGGCACCTCGCCGAAGGCGGCGCGGCACTCGAGGGGCAGGCCCTCGAGGGAGCGGGTGGGATGGTCGTTCCGGAAGTAGATGCCCTTGGGGTTGAGAACCTCGCGCAGAGCCTCGATCAAAGCGCTCTCCAGGCGTTCCATCCCGGCCGAGAGGATCTGGACCGAGAGGAAGTCCGCGAACTTGTCCACCACGAGGCCGGGCAGGCCGTCGGACTCGCCGAAGGCGAGGCGGAAGGACTCCTCCCCGGCCGCCACGCGCCGGCGATACGCCAGCGCCGCCGCGAGCCGCTCTTTTAGGAACGCCGCGTCGATCGGCTCGGGCTTGCGGGTGAGCAGGCGGAAGGCGATGAGGCTGTTGGGATTGTAGAAGCCGACGCCCAGGGGCTTGCCCGAGGCGAGGTTCAAGACCGCGACGGTCCCGGGCTCCGCCTTGGGGACCTCCTTGAGCTCGTTCGAGAACACCCAGGAGTGCCCCGCGAGCAGGCGGTCTTCCTCTCCGGCCTTGAGCGTCAGCGCCAGCACGGTTTCAACGGACATGGATTCCCTCCCGGTGCAGCACGGCGCGGATCGGCTTGCGGTAGGCGTCGAGATCGAAGCACTCGTCCAAGCGCCGCCCCGGCAAGAGGCGCGCGACCTCCGGATCGGCCGCCAAGAGCTCCCGGAACGGCCTGCGCTCCGCCCAGGTGCGCATGGCGTTGCGCTGGACGATGTCGTAGGCGTCCATGCGTCCCGCGCCCCGGTCGATGAGCGCCAAGAGGACCTTCTGGCTGAAGACGAGCCCGAGGGAGCGCGCCAGGTTCTCGCGCATGCGCTCGGGGTAGACGTTCAGGCCCGCCAGGACCTTGGCGAAGCGGTGGAGCATGAAGTCGAGGAGGATGGTCGCGTCGGGCAGGGCCACGCGCTCGACCGAGGAGTGGCTGATGTCGCGCTCGTGCCAGAGCGCGACGTTCTCCCACGACGAGGCGGCGTAGCTCCGCACCAGGCGCGCCAGGCCGCAGAGGTTCTCGCAGAGGACCGGGTTGCGCTTGTGCGGCATCGCCGACGAGCCCTTCTGCCCCGCGCCGAAGGGCTCCTCGAGCTCGAGCACCTCGGTGCGCTGCAGATGCCGGATCTCGGTGGCCGCGCGCTCGATGGCGCTGGCGGAGAGGGCCAGGGCGTTGAAGTAGGCCATGTGCCGGTCGCGCGGCACGATCTGCGTGGAGACGGGCTCGGCCTTGAGGCCCAGCTTGCGGCAGGTCGCGGCCTCGAGCGCCGGGTCGAACTGGGAGAAGGTGCCGACCGCCCCCGAGATCTTGCCGAAAGCGGCGT
>DATLOS010000573.1:0-7119 GCA_035536155.1 Elusimicrobiota bacterium | reverse complement strand
GCATGGCGTTCGAGCCGAGCTGGGCGGCCAACGTGCCGCCCAGGAACGGCCTCTCTCCACCGGGCTCGTGATGGAAGAGGCCGACGCGCGGGGGGGCGGGGGCGCCGGGGTCGGCCGGAGAGGAGCCCTGCGGCTCGACGAAGTCCGCGCGGCGCCAGGCGTCCTCGTTGCTTTCCGCGGACGGGGCCCCATCCAGGCCCTGCACGCTGGCGCGCAGGCGGGCGCGGATCTCGGGCTCTCGCGCATGGCCCTCGGGATCGTCTGGGGACTCCTCCCGGCCTTGCGAAGGGCTCCTCTCGATCGAGGCATGCTTCTCTCCGCTTTCGCCGGAAACCGGAGCCGGGGGATGGTTCTTTTCGGAGGTCGAAGCCGGGACGTCCGCCGGTCCGATCGGATCCGTGGAGAGCGGGAGCGCCTCGAGCCTTTCCAGCGACGGCTCCGCGGGGACGAGGATGTCTCCGGCGGGAGACGGCGATCGCGCGAGGGACGGATCGATCCCGAGCTGCGTCTGCGCCGCGCCGCCCAGGGAGGCCGCCGCGTCGGGAAGATTCACGGAGACGACCGCGGGCGCCGCCCCGCTCCGGCCCACGGGCCCGCGGGCGGAGCCGATCGCCTGGGCGGAGGGGGCGCCCGGCGCCGCGGCGAGGGCCGCGGCCGCGAGTAAGCGGAGAATCGGGTTCGGCTTCATCCTCTATTAGATAACCCGGGAAGGGGCGGCCGGCGGGGGCCTTCTGGCGGCGCGTACGGCCACAGAGGACCCACCCCAGAATAGGTCGAAGGCCCGGCGTTGAGAGCTTGCCTCCAAGGGGAATCGAACCCCTATTTCAGCCTTGAAAGGGCCGCGTCCTAGCCGTTAGACGATGGAGGCGTCTTTGAGCCCGGTGGGATTCGAACCCACGGCCCCACGCTTAAAAGGCGCGTGCTCTACCCCTGAGCTACGGGCTCCCTAACCATCTACCCGAACTGCGCCCGCCCCCTGTTCAGGGGCGGGCTCCCTGAGCGTCGATTATACATCTTGTCAGGAAAAGAAGCCGGAGAGGAATTCTTCGACGAGCTCCGGGACCTCGGCCGCGTAGCCGCCCTCGAGCACCGCGAAGCGCTTGAGCTTCGTCCCGGCCAAGAGCGCGCCGATCTTGCGGTAGCTGCCGCGCTTGAGGCGCAGGCCCGCGATGGGACAGCGCTCGAAGGTGTCAAAGCCCGCCGATACCGCGAGCAGGTCCGGCTTGAAGTCGAGGAGGTCCTGGAGCGCGGGCTCGAGGCGGCGCAGGTATTCGTCCTCGCCGGTGCCCGCGGGGAGCGGAACGTTCCGGCAGTTGTCCCGGCTGACGAGGCCCGTCCCCGGGTACTGCGGCGACTCGTGGAGCGAGCAGAAGCGGTAGCGCTCGTCTCCCAGCACGATCGACTCCGTGCCGTCGCCGTGGTGCACGTCGACGTCGAGGATCGCGATCCGCTTGAGCTCGCGCAAGTCGAGGGCGCGGGCGCAGGCCGCGGCGAGGTTGTTGAGATAGCAGAAGCCGGCGATCCTCTCGCGGCCCGCGTGATGGCCCGGAGGGCGCATCAGCGAGAACGCCGGGGTCCCGTCGAGGGCGTTGTCGGCGGCCGCGAGCGCGCCGGCCAGGCTGACGCGCGCCAGCTTCGCGATCCAGGGATAGTGCGGAGTGTCGGGGTCGTGGTAGTCGCCCTCGGCCAGGCGGCGCAGATGCTCCCCGCTGTGGACGCGGAGGGCGTCCTCCTCGCGCGCGGGCGGCGGCAGCCGGGGCGCCAGGCCCGCCGCGCGCAGACGCTCGGCGGTCTTGAGCACGCGGAAAGGCGCCTCGGGATGGCCCTCGGTGTGGTAGCCGCCCGTCGCCGGATCGCTGAAGACGACGCTGCCCGGCATTATCTCTTGCGTCCGAGGAGGGGCAAGCCGGAGAGCGCCATGATCGCCCCGCCCACGACCGTGCCGCCGATGGGAAAGGGAACGCCGGCGGCGATCGCGCCGATGAGCGCCTTGAGGCGCGCCGGGCCCGGCTCGTCGCCGTGCATGCGGGTCTGGATGCGGTACACCGCCCAGAAGGTCGCGGCGAAGGCGGCGACGCTGGTGAGCGCCAAGAGGCCGAAGCCGGAAATCGCGTCGGCGCCGAAGGCGAGCCAGTCCACGCCCAGGATGGCCGCGCCGCTGAGCGGGTGGTAGAAGGTCTTGCGCGGCAGGTCTTGGTCCGCGGTCATGGCTCGCCTCAGTTTAGGCGGATGAATAGAGCAAGTCAACGCCGAAGATATTTCGGAATCCGAACTATTGTCAACAATAGTTCGATTTTCGAAATACTTTCGCCCATCTTATATAATCCGGCTAGATGGCCTCCGACGGCTGGCAACAGGACCTCGCGCGGCTATTGCCGGCCGCGCGCCTCGACGAGCCGCTCAAGAACCATACCACCTTCTGCATCGGAGGTCCGGCCGACGCGTACCTCGAGGCGCGCTCGCTCGACGATCTCAAGAAGCTCTACGGCTTCTGCGTCCCGCGCGGCGTCCCCGTGTTCCTCCTCGGCTGGGGCTCGAACCTGCTGGTCCTCGACGGCGGCATCCGGGGCGTGGTGCTGGCGCTGCGGGGCGAGTTCGAGAGCCTCTCCTTCGACGGCTGCCGGGCGCGGGCCGGCGCGGGGGTGCGCCTGCCCGCCTTGGCGGTGGAGTGCGGCAAGCGCGGCCTATCCGGCGCGGAGCCTCTGGTGGGCGTTCCCGGGACGGTCGGCGGCTCCTTGGTGATGAACGCGGGCACGCGCGACGGGGAGATCGGCGCGCTGGTGCGCGAGGTCGAGATCTTCGATCCAAGCGCCCTCCAGACGCGGGTTTTGGCGCGCGCCGAGCTGGCTTTCGATTATAGGAAGAGCAACCTGGGCGGCCGGGTCGTGACGGGCGGGCTCCTCGAATTGAAAGCCGGGGACAAAGTTGATATACTCGGGCGCATCAAGGATTTTCAGTCGAGACGTCTCAAGACGCAGCCGATACACACTTTCAACGTGGGATCAATCTTCAAGAACCCTCCGGGCCGTTTCGTAGCGAAGCTGATCGAGGACGCGGGGCTCAAGGGCCGCTCTCGCGGGGGAGCCCGGGTCTCTCCCCTGCACGCCAATTTCATCGAGAACGAGCGCAGCGCCACCGCCGCCGACGTGCTCGCCCTGATCGACGAGGTCCGGGAGGCCGTCCGCGCCCGCTTCGGCGTGGACCTGGAGCTGGAGGTGAAGGTGGTGGGTGAGGCGGCACCGCGTCCGGCTTAGGTCCCGCGTGCGCCGCCGACGGCTCTCCGGAGCCGGTCTGGTTTTGGCGGCCGCCGGAGCCTGGTTCGCATGGACGCGTCTGCCGTGGCGGGCGTGGTGGTCGGATTGGAAGTCGCCGCGGTTTCAGCTGGCGCTTCCAGCGGCGGCGGCCGTGGACGAGTTCTCGGTGGAAGGCGGGCCGGAGCCGCTGCGGGTCGCGGTGCTGGCGGCGTCGGGCTGGAAGCCCGGCCAGCGCTGGGGCCCGGGCAGGGCGTCGGAGCTGGAGCGCGGGCTGCTGGAGCGGTTCCGGTGCCTCGCTTCGGCGAACGTGAGCCGCTCGTGGACGCGCCGTTCCGCGACGCTGCGCATCGGGCTCCGCGCCGCCGCGGCCCGGGCGACGCGGCCGGGCTGGACGGGCTTCTTGGGCGAGGACGGCGTGCTCTTCGACGTCCCGGAGGGCGTCGTCGACGGGGAGGGCCTCCCCGCGGTGGACTTGGGCTCGTACGCCGGCGAGGGCGCGCCGGAGCTGGCGCGCCTCCTGCGGGCGTCGCGGGAGGGGAAGCTCTCCGGCGAGATCCGGGCCCTGCGGTACGAGGGCGAGGACGGTTGGACGGCGGAGACGTCGGAAGGGCTGGTGCTGCGCTGGGGCGACCTGCGCTGGACCGAGCAGAAGCTCTCCCGGCTCGGAGAGGTCTTGAAGGACGCGGGGACCCGCTTCGGCGGGGCGCAGTCGGCGGACCTTCGGCATTTTGACGAGGGAAAAATTTTCGTGAGGCCGCGATAAATGAGCAAGAGCGAATACGTCGCCGGGCTGGACATCGGAAGCGGCCGGATCACCTGCGTGGTGGGCGGCCCCGACCCCGAGGGCATCGGCATGCGGGCCTTGGCCGGCTCCATCGTTCCCTGCCGCGGCGTGAAGGCCGGCGCCGTGCTCAACGTCGCGGAGACCGCGCGCGCCATCCGGCAGGCCGTGGAGAAGGCCGAGGAGGCCGCCGGCGTCGAGGTGCGCGGGGTCTATCTCGGCGTGCGCGGCGAGCATCTGCGCTCCTTCAACAACCACGGCGCCTACACCATCGCGCGCAGCGACCGGGAGATCACCGCGGAAGACGTCCACGCCGTCCTCTCCAACGCCAAGGCCGTCCCCATCTCCCGCGACCAGGAGATCCTGCACGTCATCCCGCAGAGCTACTCCCTCGACCGCCAGAAGGGCGTCCCCGATCCGGTGGGCATGGAGGGCTCGATTCTCGAGACCGACGTCCACATCGTCACGGCCTCCGCCAGCATCCTCAACAACCTGATGAAGTCCGTGGCGGAGGCCGGCTTCGAGGTGATCGAGCCGGTCTACAGCGTGCTCGCCCTGGGCGAGTTCCTGGTCAGCCCCGAGGAGCGCGAGCTGGGATCTTTGCTCGTGGACTTCGGCGGCCAGACCGTCTCCATCGCCGTCTTCGGCGAGGGCGGGATCAAGTTCACGCAGGAGCTCCCCATCGGCGCGGACTTCATCACCCGCGACTTGGCCGTCGGCCTGCGCACCAGCATCCCCAGCGCGGAGAAGCTCAAGATCGAGCACGGCGTGGCCCACCCCAAGCTCTCCAACGGCCACAACGGCGAGATCTCCTTCATCGGCGTCGACGGGCGCAGCCCGAAGCAGGTCAAGTCGAGCGAGATGCTCACCATCGTCCTGCCCCGCGTCGAGGAGATCCTCACCTTGGTCGGCGACACCGTGCAGAACTCGGGCTACGGCGACTTGACCGTGGGCGGCGGCGCGATCCTCACCGGAGGAGGCGCGCTCCTGCGCGGCATCCCCGAGGCCGTGGAGCAGGTCCTGCAGCTCTCCGCGCGCCTCGGTCTCCCGCACGAGGGCCTCATCGCCGGCCCGCAGGAGCTCATGGAGGCGACGTACTCGACCGCGCTCGCCCTGCTGGCTTACCCGCGCAGCACCACCTGGTCCGGCGCCAACGTCGACCGCCGCGCCGACCCGCGCTGGATGCGCAAGATCCGAACGTTCCTCAAGGACCTCTTCTAGATGGCGCGCATCAAGTGCACCGAGGACTTTAAGCAGCTGCGCGCGGTCATCAAGGTGATCGGGCTGGGCGGCGCCGGCGGCAACGCCGTCAACCGCATGGCCGAGGCCGGGCTCAAGGACGTCGAGCTCATCGCCGCGAACACCGACGCCCAGGCCCTCAAGAGCAACCGCGCGCCGGTGCGCATCCAGCTGGGCGAGGAGACGACCCGCGGCCTCGGGGTGGGAGGCGACCCCACGAAGGGGCGCGCCTCGGCCGAGGAGTCGCGGGACCAGCTCCAGGAGGTCTTGTCCGGCGCCGACCTCATCTTCATCACCGCGGGCATGGGCGGCGGCACCGGCACCGGCGTGGCGCCGGTGGCCGCGGAGATCGCCCGCTCGACCAAGGCGCTGGTCATCGGCGTGGTCACTCGTCCGTTCGAGTTCGAGGGCCGGGTCCGCGCCGCGCAGGCCGAGGCGGGGATCAAGGAGCTGCGCGGGATCGTGGACTCGCTGCTCATCATCCCCAACGACCGGCTCTTCCACGTGACCGACGAGAACGCGCCCACCCAGGAGGCCTTCCGCAAGGCCGACGAGGTGCTGCGCCAGGCCATCCAGTCGCTCTCCGAGGTGATCACCACCGAGGGCGACATCAACATGGACTTAAACGACATCAAAGCCATCATGACCGGCGCGGGCGAGGCCCTGATGGGCGTGGGCGAGGCCGAGGGCCCCGACCGGGCCATCGAGGCCGCGCGCCAGGCCATCTCCTCGCCGCTCCTGGAGAACGTCTCGGTCGACGGCGCGAAAGGGATCATCGTCAACTTCGTCGGCGCCCGGCGCCACCTCACCTTGGCCGTCGTGAAGGAGGCGATGGAGTTCGTTCATCGCTCCGCCAGCCCGGACGCCAAGGTCAAGTTCGGCCAGGTCTTCGACGAGGACCTGGGCAACCGCCTGCGCGTGACGGTGGTGGCGACGGGTTTCCCGGCGCGGCGCAACGCGCGCATGCCGGCGCGCGGCCTGCTCGGCGCGGCGCGCGGGCCGCTCTCGCCCTCGCCGCTGCTGCGCGACATGGCGCCGCGGGGCGAGGGAGCGGCCGCCAGCGGGCCGGACGAATGGGGCAAGCCCGCGTTCCTGCGCTGGAAGCTCCGCAAGCTGAGATAGGGGGACGCATGGACCTTCAAAGCCTCTTGCAGGTGATGATCAACAAGCGCGCGAGCGACCTCCACGTCCGCGCGGGCACTCCGGCCTATATCCGCGTCGACGGCGAGCTGGAGGCCGCGACCCCGGACGCGGTCGGCGCCGCCGACGTCGAGCAGATGCTCGCCACGGTGGCCACGCCCCGCGCCAAGCGGGACTTCGAGTCGAAGCAGGAGTGCGACTTCTCCTTCCAGGCCGGCGACGTGGCGCGATTTCGCGTGAACGCGTTCCGCCAGCGCGGCAAGCTCTCGCTCGCGGTGCGCTACATCACCATGAAGATCCCGACGCTCGAGGATCTCAAGCTCCCGGTGGCCACGGCCAAGAAGATCGCCGAAGGCGGGCGCGGCCTGGTCCTGGTCACGGGCGTGACCGGCTCGGGAAAGTCGTCCACGCTGGCCGGGATGGTCGACTACATCAACTCCAGCCGCGCCGAGCACATCCTCACCATCGAGGACCCGATCGAGTTCGTGCACAAGGACAAGAAATCGATCATCAGCCAGCGCGAGATCGGCGAGGACACGGCGGACTACGCCGAGGCCTTGAAGATGGCCATGCGCCAGGACCCGGACGTCATCCTCATGGGCGAGATGCGCGACGCGGAGTCGGTGTCGGCGGCGATCACCGCGGCCCAGACCGGCCACTTGGTGTTCGGCACCCTGCACACCATCGACGCGATCCAGACCATCA
>DATLOS010000572.1:0-3973 GCA_035536155.1 Elusimicrobiota bacterium | reverse complement strand
CCACGCCGTGGTCCGCCGAGAGAAAGGCCGCCCAGCGGCCCTTGCCCGCCTGGGCGTCGAGCGCCTCGAAGAGCCTGGCCAGGCGCGCGTCCAACGCCTCGAGATCCTCGCCGATCTGGGCGCTGTCCGGGCCGTGCGCGTGGCCGATGTAGTCGGTGGCGGAGAAGCTCAGAAGGAGGAGGTCGGGGTGCTCGTCCGCGCCCAACGACA
This sequence comes from Elusimicrobiota bacterium, assembly GCA_035536155.1. Classification (GTDB taxonomy): domain Bacteria; phylum Elusimicrobiota; class Elusimicrobia; order UBA1565; family UBA1565; genus DATLOS01. The sequence goes on along the minus strand of DATLOS010000572.1, from coordinate 3,763 downwards.
TCGCGCGCAGGCCCGCCAAGGCTAGCTCGAGCGTCAGGCGGTCTAGCTCGTCGGGCTTGGCCGGGGTCGCGCTCGCGGCGCTCTTCGCCCAAGCGGGAAACTCGCCGTAGTAGCCGCTCGTGGTGGGCGCGCCGCCGCGGTCGATCCATATCGCGGCGTCCGGCTTGTGCCCGCCCAGCATGATCGCCGCGCGGTCCTTGCCGGAGATCGCGAGCGCCTTCGAGGCGGGGTCGGCCTCTTTCAGGCGGTCGGCCAGGGCCGTCGCGGCCAAGCGGCCCGGGCCGCGGTTGAAGCGCGCGTCCGAGGCGCAGTAGACCTCGTCGCCGCCGGCTGCCTCGCGCCAGTCGTTGCCGACGATGCCGTGCGCGTCCGGCATCTCGCCGGTCGACAGCGCGGCGTGGCCGGGGCAGGTCTCGGTGGGCACGTGGAGCTGGCGCGCCTGCGTGTAGACCGCGCCGTCTTTCAAGAAGCGCGCGAAGCCCCCGGTCGCCCGTCCGCGGAAACGCTCCAGGTAGTCGGCGCGCATCTGGTCCACGACGATGACGGCGACGAGGCGGGGCCGCGACGGGGCCTCGGCCGCGCGGGCCGGCGCGAGGAGGAGGGCGAGGAGGAGCGGGAGCATGGGGAGACGTTAGCAAAAGGTACAATGCCCTGGATGGAAGCAGCGAAGCGGGCCCCCGCCGGACACGGCATGGAGTACCCCTGGGTGCGCCTGCGCTCCGCCGCGTCGGGCAACAACCTCTACAAGAGGATGATCGCCGAGGTCGACGACAAGGCCCGGGCCGGCGACGTCGTGATGGTCTACGACAAGTCGGACGCGCCCTTCGGCCTCGCCCTCTACAACCCCCGCAGCCTGATCTCCCTGCGCCTCATCTCCCGCGGCAAGCCCGATAAGAACCTGGAGGAGCTCCTGGGCGAGCGCGTCGACCGCGCCGTCGAGCTGCGCCGCGGCGTCCTCGGCTTGGACGCCTCCGCCAACGCCTATCGTCTCATCCACGACCAGGGCGACGGCTTCCCCGGCCTCACCGCCGACCGCTACGGGGACTGGATCGTGCTCGAGTTCTACACCTTGGGCATGTTCCACCAGGCGGCGCGCCTCGAGCGGCTCTTCAAGAAGCACTTTCCCGAGGCGCGCTTCATCCACCGCGCCAGCTCGCACACGGAGAAGATGGAGGGCTTCCGCGTGAAGCCCCAGCCCGAGGCCCAGGTCCGCATCGAGGAGAACGGCGTCCTCTTCGAGGCGAACCTCGCCGCCGGCTACAAGACCGGCTTCTTCTGCGACCAGCGCGACAACCGCCTGGCGTTCTCGCGGCTGACGAAAGGCCGCAGCGTGCTCGACGTCTGCGCCTACACCGGCGGCTTCGGCCTCTACGCGAAGAAGCTGGGCGGCGCCGGCGAGGTCACGTGCGTCGAGCTCGACCCGGAGGCCTGCGCGCGCATCGAGAAGAACTCGAAGCTCAACTCGGCGCCGGTCGAGGCGGTCACCGTGGACGCTTTCCCGTACATGCGCCAGGCGCAGGCCAACAAGCGCCGCTGGGGCGCCGTGGTCCTCGATCCCTACAAGCTCATCGCCAGCCGCGAGACCTACGGCGAGGGGCGCGGCAAGTACATCGACTTGAACCGCTTGGCGCTCGGGCTCGTCGAGCCCGGGGGCGTCTTCGTCACCTGCTCCTGCAGCGGCATGCTCCAGTGGGACGAGTTCCAGCAGATCCTGCGCACCGCCGCGGGCTCGGCGCAGCGGCGGGTCCAGATTTTGAGGAAGTCCGGCGCCGGCGGCGACCACCCCTTCGCCGCGGATCACCCCGAGGGAGAATACCTCAAGGTGATCTGGTGCCGCGTCGCCTGATCCGCCTTTAGCCGCCTTTCCCCATGAGCCGCACCCAGGCCCAGGCGGCGTCCGCCAGATAAAGCGCCGCGCGCCCCAGCCGGCCCCAGAAGGTCTCGTCGGCTCGGCTCAGGCCGAAATAGCGGAGGATGGCGCGCTTGGCGCTCGGGGTGATGGTCTTGCGCAGAGACCCCGATTCCTTGAAGCGCACGGGCCCGTCTCGGGGGACGATGAGGGTGTAGCCGCCGACGCGGGCGGGGTCGAGCCCAGCGCCCAGCGCGTGCTTGTGGTACTGCACGCGCGCGGGGCCGTCCCAGGCGAAGCCGTTGATCACCTGGTCGGTCTCGGGGTCGAAGATGCCGATGATGAGGCCGCCCCCGTTGATGCGGGAGGCAGATTCGATGAGCTCGGAGGCGCCCGGCGCCTGGGTGTCGACGACCATCTCCCCGAGGCGTTGGTAGCGGCCGCCGTTGAAGAGCGCCGCCGCTTGAGCGGGGGCGGCGTCCATTTTGGCGAGCGCGGCTTGGGCCGTCGGAGCGGCCTCCCCCGGCGCCGCGGGATCGCCGCCGTCCTGGTGCCGCTCGGCGGAGGCGTTGGGCGCCGTGGGCGGCGCCGCGAGCGACGCCGCCGGAGCGGGCGCGGGCGCTGCGCCGACCGTCGCCTCTGCGCGCACCTGGACCTCGAGCGCGCCGGCGAGCGTCCGCGGCTCCAGGGACGGCGGCGCGACGGGCGTGGCGAACGCGGAGAGCGGCGCGGCGTTTAGCGATAGGCTTGCGCCTTCACCGGCGGGGGAGGAGAGAGAAGGCGACGCTCCCACGGAGACGACGGCGGGCGCCGAGGCGGAACTCGGGGCGCCGCTTCCCAGACGGGCGGCGGCCGCTCCGGCCGGCGCGGGGAGGGCGGAGACGGCCAAAAACGCCGACAGGAGCAGGCGCATCGATTCTATTATAGAGTGCCAGACTTTAGAGGAGATTAGGTCTATGGGGGAGAGAAGTCGCCGCAAAAGGACTACGGCGTCTTAGGACTTACGGCGGGCCCTAGGAGCGGCTGTCGCGGGTTTGGCCGGAGCCGGCGACGACGAACTTCTCGCAGGTGAGGCCGACTAGGCCGACGGGGCCGCGGGCGTGGATCTTCTGGGTCGAGATGCCCATCTCGGCGCCCAGGCCGAACTCGCCGCCGTCGGTGAAACGGGTGGAGGCGTTCACGTAGACGGCCCCGGCGTCCACCTCGCGCAGGAAGCGCCGGGCGCGGGCGTCGTCGCGGGTGACGATGGCCTCGGCCAGGCCGGAGCCGTGCTTGGCGATGTGGGCGATGGCGTCGTCCAAGGAGTCCACGACCTTGATCGAGAGGATGAGGTCCAGGTACTCCGTGTCCCAGTCCGTCTCCGAGGCGGGCTTGGCGCTCGGGACGAGCTTCCGGGTGCGCGGGCAGCCGCGCAGCTCGACGCCGGCGTCCGCGTAGCGCGCGGCCATGCGCGGCAGGAAGGCCTTCGCCGCGGCCTCGTGGACGAGGAGGGTCTCCATGGCGTTGCACACGCCCGGGCGCTCGGCCTTGGCGTTGAGGCAGATCGCCTCGGCCATGGCGAGGTCCGCCCCCTGGTCGACGTAGGTGTGGCAGAGGCCCTTGTCGTGGGCCAGGACGGGGATGATCGACTCTCGGCGCACGCGCACGGTGAGGTCCGGACCGCCGCGGGGGATGACGAGGTCGATCAAGGAGTCGAGCTCGAGAAGCCGTCCCACCGCCTCGCGGCCCGGGTCGCGCACGAAGCCCACCGCGCCGGCCAGCGCCTTGGGCAAGGCGCGCTCGATCGCGTCGGCTATGGCGGCGTTCGTCCTCACCGCCTCCTTGCCGCCGCGCAGGACGGCGGCGTTGCCGGACTTGAGGCAGAGGGCGGCGGCGTCCGCGGTGACGCCGGGGCGCGACTCATAGATGATCGCG
>DATLOS010000571.1:0-5143 GCA_035536155.1 Elusimicrobiota bacterium | reverse complement strand
GGCGACTCGGCGGTGTACGACGCCCTGGAGCGCATGGTCCAGGACTTCTCCCTCCTGCACCCGCTCGTGGACGGCCAGGGCAACTACGGCTCGGTCGACGGCGACCCGGCCGCGGCCTACCGCTACACCGAGGCGCGCCTGTCCAAGGTCGCCGAGGCGGTGCTGGCGGACATCGACCAGGACACGGTGGACTTCTCCCCCAACTTCGACGGCACCACCACCGAGCCCACCGTTCTCCCCTCCTGCATCCCCAACCTGCTCGTCAACGGCTCCTCGGGCATCGCGGTCGGCATGGCGACCAACGTCCCCCCGCACAACCTCGCCGAGACCTGCGAGGCGGCGATGACGTTGATCAAGGACCCGAAGATCGACAACAAGGAGCTCCTCAAGATCATGAAGGGCCCGGACTTCCCCACCGGCGGCATCGTCCGGGGCAAGACCGGCATCCGGGACTACTTCGAGACCGGCCGCGGCTCCGTGCGCGTGCAGGCCAAGACCGAGATCGAGGACATCAAGGGCAACCGCCAGGCCATCATCGTCACCGAGCTGCCCTACCAGGTGAACAAGGCCGCGCTCCTCGAGACCATCGCGGACCTGGTGCGCGACAAGAAGATCACCGACATCTCCGACATCCGCGACGAGTCGGACCGCAAGGGCATGCGCGTGGTCATCGAGATCAAGCGCGACGGCAACGCCAACGTGGTGCTCAACCAGCTCTTCAAGCACACCACGATGGAGACCACCTTCGGCGTGATCCTGCTCTCCCTGGTGGACGGCCGGCCGCGCGTGCTGCCCGTGCGCGAGATGCTGGGCCACTACATCCAGCACCGCAAGGTCGTGGTGGTCCGGCGCACCAAGTACCAGCTGCGCAAGGCGCTCGACCGGGCGCACATCTTGGAGGGCTTCCTCATCGCCCTCAAGAACCTCGACCGGGTGATCAAGATCATCCGCTCCTCGAAGGACACCGAGGAGGCCCGCACGAAGTTGATGACCGAGTTCGAGCTGACCAAGGTCCAGGCGCAGGCCATCCTCGACATGCGCCTGCACCAGCTCACCAAGCTCTCCGTCGACGAGCTGCAGGCCGAGTACGACGCCCTGATGAAGCGCATCGCCGAGCTCAAGGCGATCCTGGGCGACGTGAAGAAGGTCATGGCCATCGTCTCCAAGGAGCTCGAGGAGGTCAAGGAGAAGTTCGGCGAGTCCCGGCAGACCCAGATCACCGCGGAGTCCGCCGAGATGACCCTCGAGGACCTCATCGCCAAGGAAGAGGTCGTCATCTCCCTCTCGAACGGCGGCTACGTCAAGCGCCTGCCCGTCTCCACCTACCAGGCCCAGGGCCGGGGCGGAAAGGGCATCACCGGCGCGGACGTCAAAGAGGAAGACTTCATCGAGCACTTCTTCATCACGGATACCCACGCGACGTTGCTGCTATTTACCTCGCGCGGGCGCGTGTACGCCCTCAAGGCGTACGAGATTCCGGAGGGCAATCGCACCTCGCGCGGCAAGGCGCTGGTGAACCTCCTGGCTCTGCCCAACGAGGAGAAGATCACCTCGGCCATCGCCATCCGCTCCTTCGACGAGTCGAAGGGAAAAGAGACCTTCCTCATGATGTGCACCCGCAACGGCACGGTGAAGAAGACCCCGCTCGCCGACTTCGAGAACATCCGCCGCTCCGGCATCGCGGCGATCACGCTCGACGAGGGCGACGTGCTCGTCGAGGTCCAGCACACCACCGGCAAGGACGAGGTCCTCATCGGCACCAAGGACGGCATCGCCATCCGCTTCCCCGAGGCGGACGTGCGCTCCATGGGCCGCGCGGCGGCGGGCGTGCGCGGCATCCGCCTGGAGAAGGGCGACCAGGTCATCGGCATGGAGGCCTTCCCGCCCGGCGCCAAGCGGACCTTGCTCACCGTCTGCGAGCACGGCCACGGAAAGCGGACCGACCTGTCCGAGTACCGCGACCAGCACCGCGGCGGCGGCGGCGTGATCACGATCAAGTCCACGGACCGCAATGGCGCGGTCGTCGGCATCAAGCTCGTGACCGACGACGACGACCTGATGGTGATGACCGAGAAGGGCATGACCATCCGCCTGCGCTGCGCGGACATCAAGACCATCTCGCGCAACACCCAGGGCGTGCGCCTGGTGCGCGTGGTCGAGGGCGACAAGGTCGCGCGCGTCGCGCCGATCGCCGTCGAGCCTCCGATCAACCCGGAGCTCCCGATCAAGTGAAGACGGCTCTCCTCGCGGCGCTGCTCACCGCGGCGGCGATCCCGGCGCGCGCCGAGATCGCCATCGCCGGCCTCTCCTGGCAGACCTCCTCCGGGAAGGGGGCGTTCGGGGCGGCGGAGCGCTGGGATCCCGCGGCCGGCGCCAAGGGCGGCTCGCGCGTGCGCGCGGTGGCGACCCTGGAGAACCGCGGCGCCGTGTCCGAGGGGCTCTGCGTCCTGCGCTACGCGGTGAGCGTGCGCTTCGCGCGCGCCAAGGAGACGGGCGAGGGCGCTTGGGCGGTGCCCTTCCTGAGCGAGGAGACCCACGTCCCGCTCCCCATCAAGCCCGGGCAGAAGAAGGACGTGCCCGTCGCGGTGAACCGCGTGGCGCTCGAGGGCTATCTGCGGCGCTTCCAGCGGCTCGGCTTCCGGGCCGACGCGCTGCGCATCCAGGTCATGGTCGAGCCGCGCGCCGGCGAGGCCCTCAAGGACCGCGTGGTGGAGAGCACTCTCCCGGTGGGCCCGAAGTGAACGACCCGCGCCTCCTCCGGGGCGACGCCGACGCCGCGCGCGCGCGCCTTTCGTCGCGCAACGCCCGCTACGGAGCCGAGCTCGATGCCTGGCTCTCCAAGGACCAGGAGCACCGCGCGCTATTGAAGGAGGCCGAGGACCTGCGGGCCAAGCAGAACGCCCTCTCCAAGGAGATCGGCAAGGCCAAGGCGGCCAAGGACGAGGCGGCGGCTCAGAAGGTCATGGCGGAGGTCTCCGCGCTCAAGGCCGCGTATCAAGAGAAGGCCGACGCGTCGGCGAAGGCCGAAGGCGCCGCGAAGGCCGTCCTCCTCGGTCTGCCCAACATGCCCCACGAGAGCGCCCCGAAAGGGGCCTCCGAGGCCGACAACCCCGAGGTCCGCAAAACGGGGACGCCCCCCTCCTTCGACTTCAAGCCGCTCGACCACCAGGCGCTGGGCGAGAAGCTCGGCATCCTCGACATGGACCTGGGCTCCAAGCTCTCCGGCTCGCGCTTCTCCGTCCTCAAGGGCGCCGGCGCTCGGCTCGAGCGCGCGATCGGCCAGTTCATGCTCGACCTGCACACCCGCGAGCACGGCTACACGGAGATGTGGGTGCCCTACATCGTTCGCGACCAGATTCTCGAGGGGACGGGCCAGCTCCCCAAGTTCAAGGAGGACCTCTACGAGACCGGGCAGCTGGGCGAGGAGAAAGGCGGCGGCCTCTACCTGATCCCCACCGCCGAGGTCCCCCTCACCAACGTCGCGCGCGAGAGCATACTCGACGCGGCCAAGCTGCCGATGAAGCTCACCGCGCTCACCCCCTGCTTCCGCCAGGAGGCGGGCTCGTACGGCAAGGACGTGCGCGGGCTCATCCGCCAGCACCAGTTCGACAAGGTGGAGCTGGTGTGGATCGTCCGCCCCGAGGACTCCATGAAGGCCCTCGAGGAGCTCACCGGCCACGCCGAGAACGTCTTGAAGAAGCTCGGCCTCGCGCACCGCGTCATCGAGCTCTGCACCGCGGACATCGGCTTCGGCGCCTGCAAGACCTACGACATCGAGGTCTGGTTCCCCAGCGAGAACCGCTACCGAGAGGCCTCGTCCTGCTCCAACTGCTGGGACTTCCAGGCGCGGCGCATGAACGCGCGCTTGCGCCGCGGCCCCAAGGACGCGCCCGAGTTCGTCCACACCTTGAACGGCTCCGGCCTTGCGGTGGGCCGCATCTTCGCGGCGGTGATCGAGAATTTCCAGCGCGCCGACGGGTCCGTCGTCGTCCCCGAGGCGCTGCGGGCCTACTTCGGCGCGGACTCGATCGCGGCGGCCTGAAGCCGCGAAAGCTACTCTGAAGTTATCGGCGACGCGGCGCCCGTCTCCGGATCATAGACATAATGTCGGTTATTCCACCAATTGCTGAAAGTTTCATACACGGGCTCAAAGCGCACGGGCGTAAGTAATTTCCCATCCCGGGTGTCGTAATAGTAGCCGCGCCAGTAACCCGAATCAATGCGGGTTAGGTAGCGCGCGCGGTAATGCTGCACGCGCATGCCCTCGAAGACATTCGGCACCAATCCCGCGGTGGAGGCCTGCACGAGGTGTCCGGCGCCGGAAAGCACGCCTTCCGCTACGGAATCGACGCGAGGACTGATCAGCGAGCTTCTCCCTTGCTCGATGATTTGGCGGTGGGAATCTTGAGCGGAAAAATAGGTTTGCACCGGGGCGCCGATGGCCATATCGGCGACCTGGACCACTTTCCCCGTCTTACCGATGACGGAAACCACCCGGGAACCCATAGACGGGGGACGGGGAACGGAACGGCTCGCTCTGATCACGGGGACATCGGGGCCCGTTATCTCGGGAGCGGGCGCCCAGCCGGGCTTGTTGGCATTGCTTACCTGAACGATCCTGCCGTTATCCAAATTCACCACGCCGTGTCGCCCATCCTGAAAAAAATAAGCGCGCGCTTCGCTATCTGGAAAATGCCGATCGAAAGCCTGCCGGTAGTAGGAATGGTTCTGTATCAAGTCATCGATCGTTTCCGGCGTCCATCCGCGGTATCCCGGCATTCCCGGCGTCAACTGATTCACATGGTGATTGACCTTGGGGATCAATCCATCGGCGGATCCTATCCACAACCCATTCGGAGTCATCAGGCTTGGCTGCCCTATCGGGGCGCTCGTTATCCCGGGAAGCAGGGGCCCGCCGGCCGCCCAAGCGCGCCGCACCTGCGCGAGCGATGAAGCGTCGGCCTGAACAAGGGTCGAGAGAAAGCGGGCCGAGCCATTTGCTCCGCGCCCGGCGTTCAACGAGAACGACGCGAACAGCGCGCCGTCGCCGATGCCGAGGTCCCAGCTCGGCATCTCGGCCGGGGCCGGGATGCCGAGGATGAGCCCCGCGCGGCCGCCGGCGGGCGCTCCCGACGGCAGGAAC
>DATLOS010000570.1:0-9272 GCA_035536155.1 Elusimicrobiota bacterium | reverse complement strand
CTCGGAGCGGATCTTCGCGATCTTCCAGCGCCTGCACTCCCAGGCGGAGTACCCGGGCACCGGCATGGGGCTGGCGATCTGCCGCAAGATCGTGGAGCGCCACGGCGGCAGGATCTGGGTGGAGTCGCTGCCGGGCGCGGGCGCGACCTTCCGCTTCACCCTGCCGGGCTCGGCGGTGGAGGGGAACGGCTAGAACCGCCAGCGCGCGCCGGCGTTGATCATGTTCTCCTGGTAGTGGGAGCGGAAATCGCCGGCGTACTCCAGCTTGAGCGTGGTCTTGTCGATGTTCACCGCGAGGCCGAAGCCGACCAAAGTCCCGTCGCGGGCGAAGTCGCCCGTCGCCGTCGAGAACCCCAACCCTCCCGAGGCCAGCTGGGCCTCGATGGGGCGGTTCTGGTTGACGAACTCGTGGCGCCAGCCCAGGCTCACGTGGGGCGCCACCGAGTAGCCGTCTCCCTCGAGCTTGCGCGACCAGCGCAGCCCCGTGCTGGAGACCAGGGACTCGGAGGTCTGCGACCCGACGTTGAGGTCCAGGGAGTCCGCGCCGGTCTCGGAGAAGGAGCCGATCGAGAGGCGGTCGTAGTTGAGCGTCCCGAACGGGGTGAACGTCCCGTAATCCGCGACGCGCACGTCGTAGCTCACGCCGGGCCGGACGTTGAGCTCGCTGCCGCGCGGCGTCCCGCGGGCGGTGCGGGAGACGTCGCCGAAGGCGATGCCGCGGTTGGTGGAGAAGAAGTCGGCGGCGCCGCCCACGTAGAGGTCCCCGTGCAGGTTCTCCAGCGACGCGGCGGCGTAGGCGCCGTAGCGCACGCTCTGGTCGTCCACCGTCCCGAAGGCGGGGTTGTAAAGGGAGGCGTGCCCGTGCAGGAAGCCCAGCGCGCCGCCCACCGCGAGGTGCTCGTTGACGCGGTAGTCGGCGCCGCCGGTGACGCCGCCGTTGTTGAAGGCGTAGCCCGGCTGGGAGCCCGAGTCGCTGTTGGCCTCGCGCAGGCGGCCGGTCGTGACCTCTCCCGAGGCGAAGAAGCCCCAGGGCGAGTCCGAGGGTCCGCCTTCCGCGCCGTCCAGGGCGCCCATCTCTCCGGTGGAGGCGAGGAGGGTGCCGGGGACGCTCGACGGGCCGCTGACGACGTAGGAGGCGCGCCCGCCCGGGGCCGAGCCGTCGGCCAGGGCGGCCATGCGCCGGCCCACCGCCGCCGACTGCACCCCGGCGCCGGACATGCCCAATCCGCGCATGGAGGCGAGGGCGATGGGGCCGATCTGATCGAGGGCGGCGGCCAAGTGCGGGGCGTCCAGCGTGTACAGCGTCCCCAGCACGGTGGAGACGTCGCCCGTCGGCGCGGTCCGCAGCGGCTCCATGCTCGTCCCGATGGCCGCCTGGTTGGCGCTCACGGCGGAGCTCGCGAACGGCACCAGCGCCGCCGTCAGCGTCAGGTTGTTGGCGTTGTAGGTCGGCGTGAAGGAGAGCGCGGCCGGGGAGACGATGCTGGAGAGCGCGGCTCCGCTGCGGGAGCCGTAGGTGATGGGGATGAAGGTCTGGCCATTGACTACGGCCTGGTGGGAGAGGAGCACCGACAGCGTCCCGCCCGTGAAGTCGGCGTTGCCCGTGACCGTGAGCGGGGAGCCGAGGGTCAGGAGGGTCGTGCCGGCCCCGGAGAAGCTCTGCACGGTCTGGGTATGGCCGCTCATGTCGAAGGTCGCGCCGGAGGCGACCGAGAGGGCCGTCGCCGCGGGCAGGGCTCCGTTCGCGCCGAGCTGCAGGGTCCCGGCGGAGATCGCGGTCGCGCCCGCGTAGGCGTTGGCGCCGCTCAGGCTCAGCGTGCCCAGGCCGGTCTTCGTCAGGCCGCCCGCGCCGCCGAGGACGCCGGAGAGCGTCATGTTGTAGGCGTTGGTGTCGAAGGTCCCGCCCCCGGCCGAGAGCGTGATCGCGCGGGCCGAGCTGAAGCTCTTGCCCGCTTGGAGGGTGCCGCCGTTGAGGACCAAGGTCGAGGCGCTGTCGCCCAGCGCGGCGTCCGCGCCGACGTTGAGGACGCCGCCGTTGACCGTCGTCGGCCCCGTGTAGCTGTTGGCGACGGTGAGGAAGAGGGTCCCCGCCCCGGTCTTGGTGAGGCCGCCCGCGCCGCTGAAGACGCCTTCGAAGGTGGAGTCGAAGCCGTTGGTGTCGATGGTCCCGCCTCCGGCGTTGAGGGTCACGGCCCGATTGGACGTGAGCGCGGCCGCCGTCTGCAGGGTCCCGCCGTTGAAGGTGACGCCGCCCGCGCCCATGGCCGCGTCGCTGAGGACGCTGAGGGTGCCGGCGTTGATCGTCAAGGCGCCGAAGGAGTTCCCGGCGGTGAGGGCCACGGTGCCGGCGCCGTCCTTGATGAAGGTCCCGGCGCCGCCCAAGACGATGCCGATGGTCCACACCTGGGAGGTGTTGTCGTTGAAGAAGGTGACCGAGCCCCCCAGGGGCATGGTGTTCGCTCCCGAGATGGTCACGGCGGAGGGCGCGTTGGTGACGTCCAGCGTGGTCGCGTCGGCGACGCTGGGCAGGTCGCTGGCTATCGCGATGGTCCCGCCGGAGCCCGCGCCCCAGGACACGGTGTTGGTCCCGCCCGCGGTGTTCGACTGGGTGAGCTCGTCGCGCAGGCTTCCGCTCGAGGAGTCGGTGGTGTTGGTGACGGTGAAGGTGGCGGAGCGCGCCGGCGCCGCGAGGAGCAGGGCGCAAGCGCAGGCGAGCAGGCGCTGGGCTACTTTGAACATTTGTTCAAGTCATTTATAGAAAATTGTGGGAGCAGGAGGAAGCCGAGGACGGCAAGATAGTAGGCGGCGATCCCCCAGGCCGGCATGGGCTGGAGGTCCACCGCCGCCCCCGGCAGGCCGGCGAAGGCCGCGCAAGTCCAGCGGAACGCCGCCACCAGCCCGCGCGCCGCGCCGGCCAGCAGCCGCTCCGGGCCGCTCCAGGGCAGGAAAGAGGCGGCCCAGGCGCCGAAGCCGCCGGCCATCACCAGGCCGGAGGCGGGCACGAGGAGGATGTTGGCCAGGACCCCGATGAGAGAGCCCCGCCGGAACACGGCGGCGAAGACGGGCCAGAGCATGGCTTGGACCACGACGCTGACCAGGAGAGCGGTCGCAGCGGCCTGGAGCCTCCGATCCCAGCGCCGCGGGGGGCGCCAGCGCGGCAGGGCGATCGCCAGCCCGAGCGCGGCCAGGTAGGTCATCTGGAAGCCGGTCTCGAAGAGCGCCGCGGGCCGGAGCAGCAAAGTCGCCGCGGCGGCGAGGAGCAGGCCGGAGGCCTCGGCCGTGTCCCGGTCGCCGAGCCGGGACGCGGCGAGCGAGAGGGCGGCGAGGTAGGCCCGGGTGTAGGGCGGCTCGCCGCCCACGGCCAGGACGTAGAAGCCTCCGGCCGCGCCCGCGGCGGCCAGGCGCCCCCGCCGCCCCAGGCCCAAGCGCTCGCCCAGCCACCAGACGAAGAGGAGGACGAAGGCCACCTTGGCGCCCGACGGGACCAGGAGGTGCATCGCGCCCGCGTCCTGGATCTGGCGGTTGAGGCGCGGCGGGATGGGGCCCTTGTAGCCGAGGAGGAAGCCCTCGAGGAGCGCGGCGCACTCGGGCTCGAAAGCGCGGGCCAGGTAGTCGTGGAGCGAGCGGTGCGCCGCCTCGGCCGCCGCCCACGGCTTCCAGAGGATGGGCACGCGCGCCTCCAGGATCTCGAGGCGGCGGGCGTGCAGGACCAGCGCCGCGCCGCGGACCGCGAGGAAATCCTTCTCGTCGAACTTGGCCCCGGGCCGAGGCCAGATGGGGCGGCGCAGGCGCCCGGTCAGCCGCAGGCGCTGGCCGGGACGGAGCTCCGGGGAGTCGGCCGCCCGCGCGATGTAGACCATGAGCTTGGCCGGCGGGCAGGCCTGCCCGTCGACGCGCTCGGCGCGCAGCCAGATCCGGTCGCCGGGGCGCTTGGGCGCGAAGCCGGAGAGCGCCACGCCCTCCACGGCCACGGCCGGCGCCCGGGTCCAGCGGCGCGCCTGCGGCGGCGCGGCGACGGCGAAGAAGCCGCGCGATTTGAGAAAGGCCAGAAGGACCATGTAGGCGACCACGGCGAGGAAGAGGGGACGCCGCAGGAAGGAGGGGTGCACTTCTACCTGTACGCGCGAGCCCGCGATTGGTTCCCCGCTTGGCGGCGCCCGCCGAGACCTAGTACACTGCGGACGTGAAGGTATTCGCCCGCGAGGGCCGTTACGGCGTCGTGGACGGGGAGGGCCGCGAGGTCCTGCCTCCGAAGTACCGCGCCGTCGAGCTCCTGGGCGAGAACAAGGCCAAGGTGGTCGTGGAGAGCGAGGACGGCGACCTCTGGGAGGGCGTGGTCGAGCTGGGCAAGGACCAGGCCGAGTGGAACGACAGCATGGCCGCGGTCAACGAGCGGCGCCGGCTCTACCGGCAGCTCGCCCATGAGTTCGAGCGGCTGATCGCCTCCTGGTTCGTAGATGCCTGTCCCTGCGCCTACCCGCGCTTTCGCGGCTATCTCGGCCTCTCGGACAAGGTGCGCTGCCTCGACAGCGAGCTGCTCTTCGAGGTCTTCCGCCCGAACGCGGTCGCGGCGGGCAAGCTGGGCGACGCGGACATCCTCCAGTGCCCGAAGTGCGGCTGCCGCTACTCCGCCCAGTGGCGCGAGTTCAACGCCTTCTTCTCCACCGTGACGGTGCGGCCGATCGATCCGTACAAGGGCAAGCCGCTGGGGCCGGCCTTCGCGAAGCCCGCGCCGGTCTGCCTCGGCTTCCAGTACATCGAGAACCTGGCCAAGCCCGACCCGGCGTCCTTCCGCGACGCCAAGGTCTCCGAGGTGCTGGACTACTTCGCCTAGCGCTCCCGGACCGGGATCGGCTCGAAGAAGCGGGGGAACTCGCGCGGCGCGTGGGGGAACCGGGCGCGCAGGGAGGGCCCGTCGTCGCTCGCGCCCGGCGTCCCGTCGAGCTCGAGCCACGGCCCGCCGGGCTCGAGCTGGACCTCGGCGAAGAGATGGCGCACCGCGCGCGGCTCGGCGCTAGCACCCCCGGCCACGAGGCGCAGCTGCGCCGCCGGCACGCCCAGCTCCAGGAGGAGGCCGACCAAGGCCTGGTTCACGTCCCGGCAGATGGCGCTGTCCCAGCCCGCGTGCGCCGCCGCCAGCAGGCGGCGGGGCGAGATGCCGAGCGGCCGGTTCTTGTCCGGGTCGTCGCGGTAGCGCTCGAAGAGGGCGCGCTGGCGGCGCAGCTCGTCCGCGTCCGGCCACTTGTCGAGGAGCTCGTCCCAGCCTCCGTTGAGCGGCTGGTCGGCCAGGTGCGCGGCCAGCAAGGCGTTGTCCCAGCGGACCTGCTGGCCCGGGCGCAGGCCCGCGCGGCCCTCGTCGGTGAGCTCGTCCACGTAGTGCCCGCGCCGGAAGACCTCCTGAAGCGTGAGCACGAGGGCCTTCCTCTGCCGCGCGTCCATGGCGCCCCAGAGCGTGGGCTCCCCGGCCTGGGGAAGCTCGAGCGCGACCCGGCTCACCTCCAGCTCGGCGATCCGCGAGCGGGAGCGGTAGGCGTGGAGCGTCAACGGCGCCTGCGCCGGGACGAATAGATAGCTGGCGTGATAGGCCAGCTCGCGCGGGTCGGAGAGGGTCTGGTCGTTGGCGAGCTTGATGAGCGCGCGCACGACGCTCGCCGCGGTGGGCTTCCCCTCGCGGAGCTCGATCCAGGGATGGGCGAGGAGCGCGCGGCCGAGAGGTCCGGACGGCGGCGGCGCGAAGGGGCGCTCCCGCGCGGAGGGCGGCGGGAGGTCCTCCTCCGGCTCGTAGGCCCAGTCCTCGAACAAGATCGTCCTGCGAGGCAAGGGCGGCAGCTCGTCGCGGGCGAGGCCGTCCTTCGGGGAGCCGGAGGTCGGCAGCATGCCTAGGATCTCCGGAGGAAACGCCTTGGGATCCTCGGCGTACACCGCGGCCGCGACGCGCGAGGACTCGAGCCAGTCCTCCTCGGGGATGTTCAGGCGGTGGAGGAGGCCGAGCACCCGCGCGCTCGTCGTCTTCATCCCCTTGAGCTCCGCCATCCGCCGGCGCAGGGCCTGCCGCGTCGCGGGGAAAAGATAGGCGGTCCAGTCCGAGATCTCGCGCAGGCGGCGGTCGATGTCCTTGCGGTCTCCGGCCGGGCCCAAAGCCAGGAGCTCGGCGACGCGGGTCTCGGCGCGCTCGTGCACCTCCCACACCGCCGTGTCGACGACGCGGGCTCGCTCCGCGGGAGCCAGGGCG
Organism: Elusimicrobiota bacterium; assembly: GCA_035536155.1. Lineage (GTDB taxonomy): Bacteria > Elusimicrobiota > Elusimicrobia > UBA1565 > UBA1565 > DATLOS01. The sequence continues at coordinate 3,040 of DATLOS010000570.1, read as the reverse complement.
AGCAGCTTGTCCGGGGAGTCTGCGTAGTCCCGGGGAAGGGCGGCGAAGAAGGGCGCGTCCGCGGGCGCGGCCTGCGGGGTGCGCAGCTCCGCCGCGGCGTCGAGCAGGGCGTCCACGGCCAGCGCGGCGCGCGGGCTGGCGAGGCCCGGGTCTTGGGTCTCGATGAAGGCCCGGGCTTGGGCGGCGGCGTCGTACACCGCGCCGGTCGCCGGATTGCCGAAGGTGGGGCGCACGACCGCGCCCCGCGCCGGAAGGGCGCCCGGAGACCCCAATAGGAGAAACGCGGCGAGCGCGCGCCTCATTAAGGAAAGGATAGCGGGACCGGGCGGCGGCGAGAGGGCCGTTGGGGCCTCTCCGCCGAGACTTTTGGGCCCCCGACGGGGGGACCTTTGGCCGGGCTAGCCGCCGAAGGCGGGGGCGTCGTCGCCGCCGCGGAGGAGGTCCATGAGGCGGCCCTGGAAAGCCGTGAGGAACTCCCGCACCGTCTTGCGCGGGGCCTTCTTCGCGCCGTCGTCGTCCGCGAACTCGCGCGCGGCGTCCCGCAGGCCCGGCCAGAACTTTTTTAAGAAGCGCGTGACCGGGATGAGCTGGGACTTGTCCGCGGCCTCGCGGAAGGCGTCGTCCGACACGATCGTGTAGTAGCTCTGCGTCCCGTCCTCGGGGACGGCGAAGGTGATGTCGATGAAGTTTTGTCCGCTCTGGTCGATGCCGATGGAGGCCTCGCCGACCTCGAGGTCGAACGAGATCGCCCGCCGCACGACCACGTCGGGGTTGTCTCCCACGTCCTCCTCGATGTCCATGAAGTCCGCGAGCTTCGTGTCCAGGGTGAAGTCGCGCGCGACGACCGCGGGCTTCGGCTCGGAGGGGGCGGGGTCTTCCGCGCGGGGGGAGAAGCGGCGCAGGGCGACGCCGCCCAGCGCCAGCAGGAGGACCCCGAAGGCCGACTCCGCCGACGGGAGCGCGCCGGCCCGGAGCGCGAGGACGGCGACGTAGGCTGCGAGGAGCGCGGCGGGCAGGAACGCGGCCCAGCCGCGCGCGGCGGAAGGCAGCCGCCGCAGGGCGCGCCAAGCCGCGGAGAGCCCGGCTCGCGCGCGCTTGCCGAGCGAGGGCGCCGGCGCGTCGCCCGTTCCCTTCGCCAGCGTCGTGGACTCGCCGTTCTTGCGGCTCTCGCGCGGCTGGAAGGCGCTCAGCGAGGCGAGCTCGGCCAAGGTCTCGAGCCTCACTCCCCCGGCGGTCTTGGCGAACGCCGTCTCCGTGATCTTCCGGGTGACGGCCTCGACGGCTTTGGCCGGGAAGCCGGCGCGCGCCGCCTCCATGGCGAACAGGGCGGCGGCCAGCTGGTGCGGCCGGGCGCGGTTCAGGAAGGTGTCGGTGAAGTAGATCCGGCCGTCATAGAGAAAGGCGCCCGCGCGCCGCAGATCGCCGGCCTTGGCCGCGTTCAGATTGAGGATGACCTGGGTGCGCAGGCCTTCCTGCGCGTGCCCGGGCAAGGCGTAGACGTTCTCGAAGGAGATCCGCGGCGCGGTCCTCTTGCGGCCCTCGTTCCAGGCGTCGACCGCGGCGTTGATCGCGGAGACGAATCCGGTCAGAGACGAGGTCTTGGCGGTCCTTGCGCCCAGCTTGCCGGCGCCGACTCCCAGCCACTCCTTGAGCGGGACCGGCGAGGCGAAGCCCTGGACCTCCAGGATTACGCCGAGCAGCCGCTCGCCCATGGGGCGCTTGCTGAGCTCGTCGCTCTCCCGGGCGTCCCGGGCGAGGAGCCAGTCCAGAGCGTGGCGCTGGGCCGAGCCGAGCACCTCGTCGCCCTCGCGTCCGGCCAAGGTCGCGCCGTTCGGGGTCCGCACCGCGCTCTCGGGCAGCGAGGCGAGCAGGAGCGGGCTCGGCATGGCGAGTATGGGCGCCTCGGCGGCGCTCGCGTCCCCGGCCCGGCTGCCGTCGAAGATGCGCTGGGACACCTCGATCGCCGTTGCCCGGTCCATGGGGCCGCGCGCCGCGACGTCGCGGAGGGCCGTGATCACGGCGGCCAGGCGCCGGTTGGAGTCCGGGGAGTCGAGATTGGTCGGCTGGTCCGCCGAGCGCAGAGGCTGCGCCGGGGCGCCGGCGTCGGCGGGCAAAGTCACGGAGCCGGCGTCCTCGCGCGGGGCGATCTGGCGGGCCTGCTCGAGGTAGGCCGCGATGAGGGCTCGGTCCTCGGGAGCGATCGTTAGGGAGGTCGGGGCGATCCCCTCCGTCGCCGCGTTGGGGGCGGTGAGAGCCGCGCCCTGCGCGCCGAGGTCCAAGGTCATGAGCCGGACGACGAGATCCGCGGTGTCGCCCACGAGCTGGACCGCCGCCGCGCCGGTCGGCAATGGCCGGATCGACGCGGGCGTCGATGCGATCGCGGCGGCGCGCGCCTGCTGGGCGGCGAGAAGGGACAGCGCGAGGAGCGAGTGGATCATGGGCGGATTCTAGGATTCATGCCCGACGGGACATATGAGCCCTCTGGGCAAGCGGACCAGGCTTTTGGTCCCAGGCGCTCCCGGGACCCGTCCTAGCACGGGCCGGCTTTCTCCGGTAAAATATAACCATCGCCGACGTAGCTCAGTGGTAGAGCAACCGCCTTGTAAGCGGTAGGTCGCGAGTTCGACTCTCGCCGTCGGCTATGGGTTTTCGGTCTGCGCCACCCAGCCGACCAGCGGGCCCAGCCCCACCGTCGAGCCGGCCATGCCGTCGGGCAGGGCCAGCGAGTCGCTGGCGAAGAACCGGGCCGGGGCCATGCGCTTCTTGGCGTCGTCGACGACGAAGGCCGCGGCGTCGGCGAGGGAGTGGCCCTCGGGCAGCGCCAAGGCCTTTCCGCCGCCGGCCTTGAGCTCCGGCGCGATCTCGACCGTGTGGGCGCTGGAGCGGACCTTGTCGAAGTGCGCCGCGCGCACGTCGAGCGAAACGCCCCAGCGCTTCTGGAGCCAGCGCCCCAGGACCTGCGCCGCCTCCAGCGCCATCGGGAAGGCGCCGTCGTCGGGAGCGACGATGATCAAGGAGCGGCCGGCGAACGCCTTGGCCA
>DATLOS010000569.1:0-4500 GCA_035536155.1 Elusimicrobiota bacterium | reverse complement strand
CCGCCGCCACCTTCGGGCTGGGACGCCTGATGGACGTCCAGGCCGCCGCGGTCCTCGCCTACCTCGCGTCCCTTCTCTTCTTCCTGCACCGGATCGGCGGCGGCGCGGCCCTCGCGGGCTGGGCCCGCGGCGAGGAGCCCCCGACCGGGCACGGCGCGGGGCGATTCCTCTCCTTCGACTCCGACCACAAGGTGGTCGGCGTGCAGTACACCGGCGCCGCGCTGGTCGTGTTCATCGTGGCGGGGATCATGGCCCTGATCATGCGCGCCGAGCTCGCGCACCACGGGCTCCAGCTCCTCACCCAGCAGCAGTACAACACCGTGATGACCCTTCACGGCATGGGGATGGTCGTCGTGGCCCTCATCGCGATCGCGGGCGGCATCGGGAACTTCGTGGTGCCGCTCCAGATCGGCGCGCGCGACATGGCCTTCCCGCGCATGAACGCCCTGAGCTTCTGGCTGCTTCCCCCGGCGGTGCTGCTCCTGCTGTCCACGCCGTTTCTGGGCGGCCTGGACTTCGGCTGGACCGCCTACGCGCCTTTGTCGACCAAGGGCGCGACCTTGGGGAAGCTGCTATTTTTGCTCGCCTTCATCACGGCGGGATTCTCCTCCATCTTCAGCGGCGTCAACTTCATCGCCACGGTCCTGAGCATGCGAGCGCGCGGCATGGGCTGGCGCCGGGTCCCGATATTCACCTGGTCGATCGTCTCGGCCTCGATCATCCAGCTGATGGGGACGTCGGTCGTGGCGGCCTCCTTGATCATGGTGATCTTCGACCGGGTGCTCCACACCAGCTTCTACAATCCGGAGCTCGGGGGCTCGGTGCTGCTCTACCAGCACCTCTTCTGGTATTACTCGCACCCCGCCGTCTACATCATGATCCTGCCCGCCTTCGGGGCGATCCTCGAGATCCTGCCGGTGTTCTGCCGAAAGCCCCTCTTCGCCTATCCGCTGGCGGCGGGAAGCTTCCTCGCGATCGTGGCCCTGAGCTTCATCGTCTGGGCGCACCACATGTTCACCTCGGGGATGTGGATGCTCCTCAAGCTCCCCTTCATGATCAACACCGAGCTCATCTCGATCCCGACCGGCGTCGTTTTCTTGGCCGCCTTGGGCACGCTTTGGAAAGCGCGCATGCGCCTCGACTCCCCCATGCTCTGGACGCTGGCGATGCTCGCCAACTTCCTCATCGGGGGCCTCACCGGCATCCCCCTGGCCGACGCGCCGACGGATCTCCACTTCCAGGACACCTGGTTCGTCGTGGCGCACTTCCACTTCACGGTGATGGGCGGCGCGATCTTCGGCTTCTTCGCCGCCTTCCACTATTGGTTCCCCAAGATGTCGGGCAGGCGCCTCGACGAGACTTTGGCCAAGCTCCACTTGGGCCTGATGTTCGCCGGCTTCAACGCGGTATTTATCCCGCTCTTCTGGCTGGGCGCGCACGGGATGCGCCGGCGCGTCTCCGACTTTCCCGCGTGGATGGACCCGGTCCAGGCCTTCGCGAGCGCGGCCTCGCTCGTCGTCGCGGCGTCGGTCGTCGTGTTCTTCTACAACGTCTGGCGCTCGCTCAAGCGCGGAGAGCCGGCCGGCGACAATCCTTGGGAGGCGCGGACGCTCGAGTGGACGGCGCCTTCGCCGCCGCCGCACGGGAACTTCCGCTCGGCTCCGGCCGTCACCGAGCACCCCTACCATCTGGGCGTGGCGGCCTAGTCGCCGCCGAAGATCTTCTTGAAGATGCCGCCGTCGTCCTTGCCCTTGGACTCGGGCTTGCCCTGGAGCTCCTCGCCCTCGACGGCGTCGTCGTGGGCGTCGTCGAGGGTCTTGGCGAACTCCTCGAGAAGCCCCTTCTGGTGCGGGGTGAGGTCCTTGGGGACGCCGACCTTGACGCGGACCAGCAGGTCGCCGTGTCCCCGGCCGCGCAGGTGCGGCATGCCCTTGCCGGCGATCCGGAACGTCGCGCCGTCCTGGACCCCGGAAGGGATCTTGATGCGGGAGCGCGCCTCGGTCATGGTCGGCACCGCGATGGTGCAGCCCAGGGCCGCCTGCGGGAAGGTGATGGTCCGCGAGTAGACCAGATCGTCCTCGTGGCGCTCGAAGTGGGGGTGGTGGGTCACCCGGACGTCCAGGAAAAGATCGCCGGAGGGCCCGCCCCTCGCGCCGGGCTCGCCCTCGCCCTCGATGCGCAGAGTCGCCCCGTCGTAGATCCCGGGCGGGACCCGCACCGTGAGCGTGTGGGTGCGCCGCGCGCGGCCCGAGCCCGAGCAGTCCTTGCAGGGCGTCTCGATGACCTGGCCCTCGCCGCCGCAGTGCGAGCAGGTCTGGCTCATGGTGAAAAATCCCTGGGAGAACTGCATCCGGCCCGAGCCCTTGCAGGCCGAGCAGCGGCGCAGGCCCGAGCCGGGCTTGGCGCCGTCGCCGCCGCAGGTCGCGCACAGCTCGGTGCGGGAGTACTCGAAGGGCACGCGGGCGCCGTCGTAGGCCTGCTGGAGGCCGATGGTCAGCTCGAACTTGAGGTCGTGGCCCCGCGCGGGGCGCCGGCGCCCGCCTTCCCCCCCGCCGAAGAAGCTCTCGAAGATGTCGCCGAAGAGCTCGCTCGCGTCCACGCCCGCGCCGCCGAAGCCCCCGAAGCCGCCGGGAAAGCCTCCGGCGCCGAAGGGGCCGCCCGGCCCGCCCGCGCCGACGCCCGCCTCGCCGAACTGGTCGTAGGCGCGGCGCTTCTTGGGGTCCGAGAGCACCTCGTAGGCCGAGTTGATCTCCTTGAACTTATCCTCGGCCTCGCGGTTGCCGCGGTTGCGGTCGGGGTGGTACTTGAGCGCGAGCTTCCGGAAAGCCGATTTGATCTCGGCCTCCGTCGCGTTGCGCGGCACCCCTAGGAGCTGGTAGTAGTCGGCCATCCGCCCTTACTTCTTCTCCTCGTCGACCACCTCGGCGTCCACCACCCCTTCCTTGCCGTCCTTCGGCTGGCCGGAAGCGCCGTCGCCGCCCGGGGCCTTTCCGTCCGCCGAAGCCGGACCGCCTTCCGCGCCCTTCTGCTGGGCCTCGCGGTAGATCACCTCGCCCAGCTTCTGCGAGGCCTGGAGCAGCGCGTCCTTGGCCTTGTTCATCTTCTCCGGATCGTCGCCCTTCAAGGCCTCCTTGAGGTCGGCGATGGCGCGGTCGATGGCGGTGCGCTCCTCTTGGGAGACCTTGCCGCCGTGCTCGCGCAGGGCCTTCTCCGAGGCGTAGAGCACCGAGTCGCCCTCGTTCTTGGCCTCGATCTTGGCCTTGTTCTTCTTGTCCTCGTCGGAGAAGCGCTCGGCCTCCTTGATGAACTTCTCCACGTCCTCCTTCTTGAGCTTGTTCTTGGCCGTGATGGTAATGTGCTGGGCCTTCTTCGTGCCCAGGTCCTCGGCCTTGACGCTGAGGATGCCGTTGGCGTCGATGGAGAAGCTCACCTTGATCTGAGGCACGCCGCGCGGCGCGGGCGGGATGCCGTCCAGGTCGAACTTGCCCAGGGAGACGTTGTCCTTGGCCATGGGGCGCTCGCCCTGGAGGACGTGCACCGTGACCGCGGGCTGGCTATCCGAGGCCGTGGAGAACACCTGCGACTTCTCCACCGGGATCGTGGTGTTGCGCTCGATGAGCGGCGTCATGACGCCGCCCAAGGTCTCGATGCCGAGGGTGAGCGGCGTGACGTCGAGGAGGAGGACGTCCTTCACCTCGCCGGTCAGGACCGCCGCCTGCACCGCCGCGCCCGCCGCCACGCACTCCATCGGGTCGATGCCGCGCTCCACCTTCTTGCCCAGGTGGTCCTCGACAAGCTTCTGCACGCAGGGCATGCGGGTGGGGCCGCCGACCAGGATGATCTTGGTGATGTCCGAGGTCTTGAGCTTGGCGTCGGCCAGGGCCTGGTCCACCGAGGTCTTGCAGCGCTTGACGATCGGGTCGACCAGGGACTCGAGCTTGGCGCGCGTGAGCTTCTGCACCAAGTGCTTGGGCGTGTTGTTCTCCGCCGTGATGAAGGGGAGGTTCAAGTCGGTCTCGAACACGTTCGAGAGCTCGATCTTCGCCTTCTCCGCCGCCTCGCGCACGCGCTGGGTGGCCATGCTGTCCTTGGTGATGTCGAGGCCGGTCTCCTTCTTGAACTCGCCCACGATGTAGTCGACCAGGGCGTTGTCCATGTCGGTGCCGCCGAGCTTGGTGTCGCCGGAGGTGGAGACCACCTCGAAGACGCCGCCGCCGAAGTCCATGATGGTGACGTCGAGCGTGCCGCCGCCCAGGTCGAAGACCATGATCTTCTCGTCCTTGCCCTTCTTGTCGATGCCGTAGGCCAGGCAGGCCGCGGTGGGCTCGTTGACGATGCGCACCACCTCCAGGCCCGCGATCGTGCCGGCGTCCTTGGTGGCCTGGCGCTGGTTGTCGTTGAAGTAGGCCGGGACGGTGATGACGGCCTTCTCGACCTTGTCGCCGAGGAAGGACTCCGCGTCGCGCTTGACCTTCTGAAGAAGGAAGGCGGAGAGCTGCT
>DATLOS010000568.1:0-2659 GCA_035536155.1 Elusimicrobiota bacterium | reverse complement strand
CGGACGCTCGAGGACTTCCTCGCCTGACCGGTAGGCCTTAGGGCCTACCTATATATAGGCCCTTCGAATCGTGCGCGCTCCCTTTGGACCTATATCCTAAGGGGGATGAACGCGCGCGCCGCGCTGGCCGCTCTCCTGGCCCTCTCCTCGTGGAGCCCCTCGGCCTACGCCGCGCTCGCCTTCCCGGACCTGGGCGCCGCGCGCCGCCCCCTCTCGCCCGAGGCGGCTCCGGAGCGCCCCCCGGAGCAGCCCAACCCCCGCCAGCGGCTCCTCGACGACCTGGGCGAGCTCCAGCACGATCCGCGCGTGGCCCGCTTCCTGCAGGACCATCCGGACGCCGTCCTGAGCCTCTCCCAGGAGAACGGCCGCGAGGCGATCGAGGCGCGCTACCCCCCGCCCGACCGCAGCCGCCACATCTTCGTCCTGCCCTCGCCCGAGCGCCCGGACCTGGAGCACAACTACCTCCACTACTCTCCCGAGGGCTACGTCATCGGCCAGGGCAACTACGCGGTCGGCCCGGACGGCGGCATCCAATTCAAGGAGGAGAAGGTCCTCCTGGACGGGCACGACGTCCACGGCACGACCCCGGACGCCCCCGTCCCGGGCGGCGAGCAGGCCGTGAGCCTGGTCTCGCATCAAGACGAGGAGGAGACGCAGGAGAGCGCGACCCCCCGCCTGCTCCACCCCGGCTTCGTGCCGCCGGAGCGCCTCAACCTGTGCGCGGAAGGCGGCACACGCTGCTACGTCTTCGGCTCGGGCACGCGCGCGAACGTCCTCTATTACGTCGGCGCCGACGGCGAGCGCGTGCCTGTCGGGGCGCTGCGGACCTTCAACGTGCAGAACGCCCCGGGCGAGTCCCTGGAGTTCCTGACCGTGCTGGGCCAGGGCGGCGCCCAGGCCTACGCCCGCAACGGGACCTGGCTGGGCGCCTGGTCGGAGCTCGAGCAGCAGGCCCTGTCGATCAACCGCCGCGAAGCCGCCGGCTCCGAGCGGCCCATGCTTCCGGTCCAGTTCCACGGCGGCTACGTGACCCAGGCCGTCGACGCGGACGGGGTTCTCTATCAGGTGGCGAGCTGGCGCGACGACGGCGCCGGCCGCCAGGTCCCGGTGTACCGGCGGCACGCGCTCTTTTCGGCGCGCCCGCATCCGCCCGCCGGGACCTTCGACTACGCCCATTTCGGCCGCAACGAGGAGGAGGCGCGCCGCCTCGGCCTGCCCGGCTACTGGGGAAGCGGCGGCGCCTCGGAGCTCAGCCGGCTCTACTGGTTCGACGCGCAAGGCGTGGGGCGCCACATCGGCAGCCAGTGGAACAACCAGGAAGACGGGCGCGGCGTCAACCTGATCAACATCGCCCCGCCGGACTCGCAGACGGGCGTCGAGGTCTTCGGCCGCATCTTCATCGCCAACGCCGACTTCTACCAGCGCCGCGCCGGGACCTTGGCCGTGGCTGGCGACGGCGGCCAGCACTGGGGCGTGCGCCGCGGCCTGACCACCACCGACCCGGCCGGCGCGCAGCGCCGCGTCTACCAATGGGCCCACTTCGTGCCGGCGGGCCACGCCCCGGACGGCCGCAGGCTCTACCGGGCCCACGGCGCGGACGCCCTGGAGGAGCTGCGCTTCGTCGAGGGCTCGTCCTCCGGGGGAAACCGCTACTTCGACGTCTACACCCCCCCGGCGGCCCCCGCGGCGGCCCCGGCTCCCGCGGCGGCGCTGACTCCCGGCTCGCTGACCTTGGGGAGCGGCCCAGGCGCGGTCACGGTCTCCATCGTCAGCCACGAAGGGCGCCTCTACGTGGCCACGGCCGACGGGCGGCTGCGCTACCCCATCGCCGCGGGCGCCGCCTTCGCCCGGGAGACCGTCTACGACCGGATCCTGGCGCCGGAGCGGAACGTCCACGCCATCGCCCTCGACATCGAGGACGGCCAGGCCGACGGGGACCAGGCTCCCGGCGCGTACTACCGCCATTTCCTCGTGGTGACCCGCGGCGCGGACGGGCGGCCGGCGCTGCGCTTCGCCAACACGGTCTACGACTGGCGCACCTCCCGGGAGGACGGCAACGTGACCTCCCACCTGCGCTTCGACGCCTTCCCCGCCGGCGGCTCGGGCTCGGGCCCCTACGTCGACGGCACGGCGCCGGGCGGAGCGGGCGGCGCGTCCGTCGACCTGAGCGGAGCCTGGGGAAGCCTCCGGGGGCTCGCGACCGGGACCTTCGACCGCCTGCGCGGCGGGCTCTCCAACGCCGGCGGCGCGGCCCTGGAGCGGGCGCGCTCGCTCGGCGGCGCCATCCTCCCCCTGGCCGGACAGGCCGCCGACCGCATCGCCTCGATGATGCCTTCCGCGCCCCCTTCCGCCTCCGCCGTCCCGCCGTCGACTCCGCCCGGCCCGCCGCCCATCACTCTCGAGGATCTCCGGGGGATCCGGGGCCTGGCCCGCGACGCCGCCGGGCAGGCCGCGGCGAATCTTCAGCGCCGGACCGAGGATCTGACGCGGCGGGCCCGCGCGGCGGGCGGCGGCCTGCTGCCCCTGGCCGAGCAGGCCGTCGAGCGCCTGGCGGGCATGATCCCGCCGCCTCCGCCGCCTTCCGCCTCCGCCACCCCGCCGCCGCCCCCCGCCGGGCCGCCGCCGGTGACCTTGGAGCAGTTGCGCGGGGTTTGGAACG
>DATLOS010000567.1:0-2862 GCA_035536155.1 Elusimicrobiota bacterium | reverse complement strand
TCGATGGCCTCGCGCAGCGTCCGCGGGACGCCGTGGACGCAGACCGCGTCGCCGGCTTCGATCCAGCGGTCCTTGCGCCACTCGGCGCCCGGGGCGAGGCTGGGCTCGGCCTCGACCTTCTGGTGGGTCAACTCCTTGAGGCTGGCCATATTGGGCAGGACCAGCGCGCGGCCGGACGCGTCGTCGATGAAGAAGCCTCCCCAGCAGTCGGAGCGGGAGAGGCTCCAGTGGGTGCCTTCCACCATCGAGCCGTAGTGCTCGCGCGAATCGGAATAGCCGTCTTGATGCCGGACCCAGACCTCCTCGACGGTGACCACGCGCTCGGCGGTCCCGGTCGGGGAGGTGAAGCCGGCCCAGGCCTTTCCCTCGATGGTGGCGGGAGCTCCGGGCACGAGCTCGGCGATCGGCCGGGGCGGGTCGGCCGCGGCGGCGTCGGCGCTCTTGCGCGAGAGCTTGCTCCAGGCCGCGATCGCGATCCCCGCGGGAATCGCCAAGAACGCCAGGGCGCCGACATCCGCAGAGGTCACGGCGCTAGGATAGCCTCCCGGCCGGCGGCCCGCCAGGCTACCGGCGGCGGGCTTCGCGCGCGACCCAGCGCCGCGCCCGCCAGAAGGACAGGAGCGGGCCGAGCGTCATGAAAAAGTACGCGAGTGCCGTGAAAAGGGATAACACCAGGACGGCGCTCCCCAGGACCAAGCCGGTGCGCCCCAGCTGGCCGATGGCCCAGATCGCCGCGTAGGCGCCCGCGGGCATGCCGGCGAGCAAGAGCAGGAGGCGGTTGCGCAGGCGCGTGACCGGCCCGCCGGCCGCGCTCAGCTTGCGCGCGTTCCAGCCCAGCTCTTGGATCCCCATCACCCGCCGGTCGCGGCCGTCGTAGCCGCGGCGCATCAAGTCCTCGAGCTCGCCGCGGACCTCCTCCGGCGCCTGACGCAGCCAGAGCTTCCAGGTCCGGGCCAGGCTCGAGAACGAGGCCAGGGCGCGCGGGTCGTTTGCCCTGCGGCGCTCGTCCAACTCTTCGGACAAGTGCTCCGGGTTCGAGCCTTGCACCTTGGCCAGCAGCTCGGCGTGGAGCTCGTCGTGCGGGCGCTTGCCGTCGCCGCGGCGGTTGAGCTTGAAGTCTTTGGAGCCGGGCTTCTTGGCGGCGTATAGGGCGCTGACGTCGTCGTGCAGCTCGTCGATCTGCATGGCCAGCTTGTGGAGATGGTTGACGCGCATCTGCGGGTCCATCGTGCCGGCGGCCATGAGCGCGAGAAGCTCGTCGACGCGCGTGTCCAGATCGGCGAAGGCGCCGGAGACGTTGCTCCAGAAAGCCATGACGTCGCCGGCTTCCGCGGCCTGCTCGAGGGGCACGGCGTAGCGCTCGCGCGTGGCGGCGAGGGGGTATTGCGAGATCAGGCCCGAGTAGGTGTCGAGCTTGAAGTACTCCTGGCGCTGAAACTCCGCCTCCTGCTGGCGCTCGAGGATGAGGCGGCGCCGGCGCTCGGCCTCCCCCGTGGAGGAGACGGCGTCGGAGGAGAGGAGGCTGTCCGCCGCGCGCCGCGCGCCGGGCTCCGGGAGCTCGGCCACGCCGCCTTGACCGTCCTCGTCGGAGCGCTTGTCCCAGTTTTGCTCCGCGGCGCGGATCTGCCTCTCGGCGGCGGCGCCGCCGCGGCGCTGAGCCGCCTGGCGGGCCTGCTCGTCCTTCCTGGTCCAGCGCGCGAAGAGGCTGCGCAAGGCGGCCTCGTCTCCCTCGCCGTCGAGGTAGGCGCCGTTATAGAGGTAGAGCCGCCGGGCCAGCTCGTGGTTGCTGCGGATGGCCTCCGCGTTCTCCTGGGAAGACGCGTCGAAGAGGTCGAGGGCGTCGAGGAGGCCCGCCGCGGTGTTGCGCACGCGCTGGCGGGCGCGGGGCAGGGCCGCGGCGATGGCCTCGGGAGTGAACGGCCCCGCGAGCTTCGGGTCCTTCTCCTGCATGGCCAGCAAAAGAGGCTCCAGCGTCGCGCGCACGCCCGCGTTGCTCTCGAGCGCCTCGGCCGTGAGCGCCTGCCCGGGCTGGAAGCCCAGCAGATCGTGGACGGGACGAAGCTGATCCGCGGAAGCCGCCCAGGGCTGGCCGGACGGCTCGGCCGTGACCATCGCGTGCAGGGCCAGCGCCACACCGCCCGGCGCCCCCGCGGGCCAGCTGACCGTCGCCGCCGCCCAAAGGGACGGTGCGATCGCGCAGAGCGTCAGCGCCGCGGCGGCGAAGCGTCTCATCCTCGCCAGTGTAGAGAAAACTGTCCAGCAGGGGTTGGGCCGGACGGCCCGATCCCGGGGCCGGAGGTCCTAGCCGGGCTCGACGGCGGCGGCCAGCGGCTCGGCGCCGGCGAGGAGGTCGAGGGCCGGCCCCGTCATCAGCGTGGTCAGGAGGGCCATGAGCACGAGCAGGGCGAAGATCGGCCCGGAGAGGATGCCCATGTCGTAGCCGACGTTCAGCACCACGAGCTCCATGAGCCCGCGCGTGTTCATGAGGGCTCCGAGGGAAAGGGAGTCCTGCCAGCCCATGCCGGTGCCGCGCGCGGCCAAGGCGCTGCCGGCGACCTTGCCCACGACCGCGGCGCTCATGATCAGGAGGAAGGCGGTCAGCGCGTCGGAGCCCAGGCCGTCGAGGCGGGTGCGCAGGCCGGTGAAGGCGAAGAAGAGCGGGACCAGCAGGTGGGCGCTGACGCCCTCGAGGCGCTCGCGCAGCGCCCGCCGCAGCGCGGGGTCCCGGGGGACGACGGTCCCGGCGAGGAAAGCGCCGAAGAGGGCGTGGACGCCGATCAGCTCCGTGCACAGCGCCGACGCGAAGAGCAGGAGGAGCGCGGCGAAGAACTCCGCCTCGCCGAGCTCGGCGCGGCCGCCGCG
>DATLOS010000566.1:0-4498 GCA_035536155.1 Elusimicrobiota bacterium | reverse complement strand
TCGCGGCCGCGTGGGCGAACCTGCACGGCGCCGTGGCGCTGCTGGTGCCGATTCTCTCCACGGCGGCGGTCGCGGCGGAGAGGTTCCGCCGGCGCGGCGCCGCCTGGGGCCCGTGGGCCGCGCCCCTGTGCCTGTCGTTTGCGGCGGTGCTCGCGACGCCGCATGGGACGGCTCTGTTTCCGCAGATGTGGCGCACCGTCACGTATCCCGGCAAGGCTCGCATCCGGGACTGGGCGCCCCCGTGGATCGAGCTGCCGGGGCTCTACGGGGCGCTGCTCGTCCTGGGGCTTTGGGCGGCCTGGCGCCTGCGCGAAAAGCGGCCCGCCTGCGCGGCGTGGACGGCGCTCCTCGCGGCGGCGTCCCTGACAATGACCCGAAACGTGCCCCTCTACCTTCTTGCCGCCGGCGCCGCGGCGGCGCGGGCCTGGGACCCGTCCCTTCTTAAGGAGCATGAAAGGCGGGCGCTGGCCGCCTGCCTCCTTGCCGTCGCCGCGGGGGCCGGCCTTCAGGCGCGCGCGAACGCCTTCCTCGAGGGCAAGCGGGGGATCGGGACGATCGAGCCGCTGGCCGGCGCGGCGGCCTTTATAAAGGAGGCGGACCTGCCGGGGCGCATGTTCAACGAGTACGAGAGCGGCGGCTACTTGATCTGGGCGCTGGCGCCCGGGCGCAAGGTGTTCCTCGACGGGCGCAACGCGGAGTTCGATCCGCCCGTTCTCCACCGCGGCCTGTCCTGGTACCGGCCGGAAGTCTGGAGGGCCCTGGACAACGCCTGGGGTTTCGACTATGCCCTTATTGCCCGCCACGTCACCGGGGCCTACACCGCGAAGGTCCTGGAGGACGACCCGGCCTGGGCGCCGGTATATTGGGACGACGAGGCCATGGTCTATCTTCGACGAACGCCGGCGCACCGGCCGCTCCTGGAGCGCTACGGGTACGCGCTGGTCAAGCCCGGGCGCGCGAGCCAGCAGTACCTGGAGCCGATCCTCGAGAAGGGGGGAGGCCCCGCGCTCCTGAAGGAGCTCGACCGCTCCGTCGCCGAGTGCCGCCGCGGGCCGATCAACGCGCTCCTTCTCCGGGCGTACGTGCTCGCCCGGCTGGGCCGGGCCGCGCAGGCGGGGGAGTCGGCGGAGGACGCGGTCCGGCGCGCGCCCGGCCGGGCCCAGCCCCTCATGACCTTGGGCTGGGTGCGGCTCGCCGCCGGGGACCTCGAGGGCGCGCGCCTCGCCTACGAGGAGGCCGCGGCCCGCGTGCGCCGCGACGAGCGCCCGGCGCTGGGCGCGGACGTGCTCAACAATCTGGGACGCGTGTACGAGAAGCAGGGGGACCGGGGCCGGGCGGCCGAGGCGTACCGCCGAGCCCTGGCCTGGAACCCCGGGCACGGGGAGGCGTTCCAGAACCTGAGGCGGCTGGAATGAGCTTGCACGCGTTCGTCGAATTTTGGTCAATCTTTTAATAAATCCGAAACCGGCCTCGCGTAGACTCTACGCACAGGCGCCGACGCTTTGGACACTCGAGACATGAGCCTCCCCCGGTGCTCTACCGCCCGTCCTCCCTTCGTCGGGAAGAGGACGGGCGCGGGCTTGCTTCTGGCCGCCGCCGTCCTCGCGGCGGCGGGGCGCCCGGCGTCGGCGCAGCAGGTGTACATCCGAAACCTGTGGGTGAACTCCGCCGACCGCGACGCCGGCTCCACCTGCTCGGGCCCCGACTCGCGCGGGCAGATCATCTGCAAGCGCACCAGCGCCAACCCGAGTCCCCCGCAGAGCCCTTGCGAGGGCAACATCTCGAACGACCCGGAGATCCAGTACGACAATCCGGTGCGGGCGAACTGCGCGGTGAACTTCGGCAATTCCTGCGGCATAGTCCCCAATCCGTACGGGGCTACGATCGCCAACAACATCCCGGCCGGCTCGCGCATCGGCAACATCGCCAACAACCGCGTGGCGCTTTGCTCGAAGCTGGGCTGGGCCAACACCCAGTCGGGCAACTCCACCTTCGGCATCGACTTCGTCTCCTTCGAGGTGTTCAAGTTCGCCCAGGGAACGAACCCGCTGGACTCGGGCTCGGCCCCGCCCCTGCGCACCTACTTCATCGACGACCCGGGCATCATCCTGGCCGGCACGACCTCCGACGACGCCAACGGGGGCGGCTCCACGGCCGTGGACCCCGCGTGCATCTACTGGGACGGGGACATCAACATCCAGGGCGAGTTCGGCAAGTCGAACGGCGACTACGGCTTCCGCGCCACCGTGTCGACCAACCAGACCGGGGCGAGCGGAAACATCAACATCTCCCAGACCCGCGCCTACCCTGGCTCGGCCACGCTGGACTACTCCGCGAGCTCGATCACCGACGGGGCGACCACCTGCACCAACAGCGGCGTGAAGGGCCCCGGCACCACCGGCTGCGCGGGCAACAGCACCTCCTGCGCGACGGCGCCGGGCAACGTGGTGGACCAGAAGCCGATCAAGGTCGACGTCACGAACATCCACGTCGTGCGCACCTCGCCCACGGTGGTCGGGGACCTCACCGCGGTGGCCGCCGAGCCGTACAACATCACCTACCGGCTCTCGAAGGACGCGAACATGACGATCACCATCAACAACGCGTCGGCCTCCGGCTCCGGCTCGCAGGTGCGCGCGCTGGTGCCCAACCAGGAGCGCGCCGGCGAGGGCATCCCCTCCGGGACCCTCCAAAACGGCGACTCCTGGAACGGCCGCGCCGACAACGGCGACCTGCTTCTTCCCGGCCTCTACCTCGCCGACATGATCGCCTTCTCGAACGACCAGTACGGCACGGACGTGAGCAACGAGGTCTTCCGCCAGATAGCCCTCGACCCGCTGCAGATCACCGACGTGCGCGTGCAGCCGCTGGCCGAGCAGTCGACGTCCTTGGCGGTCATCAGCTTCGTCCTCACCGAGCCCGCGACCGCGTACCTGGAGATTTATCCGCCGGGGACCCAATTCGGGCCGGTCTGCGGCGGCGCCAAGGTCAATCCGCTGAGCAACCTCTGGGACGACTGCCAGGACATCGATCCCTTCATCGCGCCGCCCACAGGCAACCCGATCAACAGCACGCTTCTGGGCCGAACCCTCCTGGGCGGCGGCAACGACTCGCCGCAGGCGCGGCTCAAGGACTTCAATCCGACGCTCGGGGGCCTCACGGCGCCGCTGATCCGCCGCATCTTCGAGCAGAAGGACGCCCGCAAATCGGTGATCCTGTTCTGGGACGGACGGGACAAGAACGGCAACGTCGTCGAGGACGGCGACTATGTCTTCGTCCTCTACGCCGACCTGCCGTCGATGAACGGCTGCCCGTACCCGAGCAACGCGGGCAGCACGCCCGGCGTGGTCTGCACCGGGGCCAACGCGACGTCGTTCAGCAACAGCCAGCGCATCTTCGCGACGAACGCGAAGAGCGGCTTCATTCCGGTCAACCGCGGCCTCGTGACGGTCAGCCAGATCGGCCCCTCCTCGACGGTGATCGGCTCCTCGCCGCCGGTCGCGGGCCTGGACCCCTTCACCTTCAGCTACACCCTCTCGCGCGACGCCACCGTGAGCCTGAAGATCTTCAACACGATCAACGGCGCGCCGCAGCAGGAGGTCCGCACCCTCGTCAATAAGGAGCAGCGTCCCGGGGCGTTCCTCAACCGCGAGCGCTGGAACTTCCCCACCGACAACAACGGCCTGGTCGTGTCCTCGGGCAACTACCTGGTCCAGCTCACGGCCTACGATCCGTTCATTCCGGCCAAGGTCTCCACGACGACGGCCCTCTTCCCCATCAACCTCTTCCGCGTCACCGACGTCTTCAATAGCCCGCTGCTGACCGGCGCCACGGACGTGGTGAGCTTGAGCTACCAGCTCTCCCAGCCGATGTTCGTGGCCTGGAATATCTATCCGCCGGGCACCGTGGTCCACGACCCCGCCGGGACCGGGAACCCCTATTGGCCGCCCTGCCAGGCGCTGATTCCGAACTCGACCACCTGCACGCAGATCAGCAGCACGACCTTCCAGAACCAGGCGCAAGTCGGCGTGGCGCCCATCATCACCATCAACGGCATGCGGCCGGGCCGGCTGCGCGTCTCCGAGTTCTGGGACGGCCGCGACGCGAACGGCATCTTCGTCGCCGACGGCAACTACATCTACACGCTGGTGGCGCAGTCGACGACCACGCCGCAGTATTTCGCGACCGATCAGGTGGTCGGCCAGCTCACGGTGGCGCGCGGCTCGATCGTCTTCCCGGTGTTCAACGTCACGCCGACCTTGCCGGTGCTCTTCAACTCCAGCCAGACGGTGGCCTTGGCGCCGTATGAGATTTCGTACTCGGTCACGCGCCAGTCCTCGGTCACGATCCAGATCCTCAACACCAACCTCCCGCCCTCCATCGTGCGCACTATCATCCAGGGCCAAGTGCGGGAGGCGAACATCATCAACCGCGAGTTCTGGGACGCGCGCAACGACTCCGGCACGTTCGTGACCGCCGGCTTCTACAACGTCCGGGC
>DATLOS010000565.1:0-15852 GCA_035536155.1 Elusimicrobiota bacterium | reverse complement strand
AACTCGCGCAGGAGCTTCCCCGTATCGACGTCCCACACCTGGAGGGCTTTGCGGGTGAGCAGCGCCGTCGTCCGGCCGCCGGCGGACATGGCGGCGTCGAGGATCGCCCGGGGCAACTCGATCGGCCGGCCGCGGAGCTTTCCGGTGCGCGCGTCGTGGACGCGCAGGACGCGCTGGGCGTTGTCCCCCTTCGTCAGGAGCCATGCGCCGTCCGCGCTGAACTGGGCCGGCCAGAGGGCTCCCAGCGAGGCCCGCGTCGTCCCCGTTCGGAGGTCGAGCAGCGCGAGATCGTCCGAGAAGCGCACCGCCGCGACGCTCGCGTCCGGGCTGACGGCTTGCTGCCAGGGATTTTTCCGCGGATCGTTCCAGAGGGGGTTGCCCTCCATGTCCGCGACCACGAGGCGGGAAAGGATCGTGCCCAGGAACGCCTCGCCGTCGCGGGAGATCGCGAAGGCTTGCGCGAAGGCGGGTGCTATGGCGCGGGACTCGGGACGGGCGGGGACGTCCCAAAGCCGCGCCCTGCGGTCGCGACAAGCCGTGACCAGCCGCGAGGAGTCCGGGCTGAACGCGATCCAGTCGACGGTCTTGGGATGGGGAAGGACCGCCGCGGGGCTCCTGGCGTCGGCGTCCCAGACGCGCACGATCCCGTCGTCGGAGGCCGTGGCGATCCAGCGTCCGTTCGGGCTGAAGGCCGCGGCCGTGGGCTCCGCTCCGTGCTCCATCACGGCGAGGAGGACCTCGCCGTGGGAGACGTCCCAGAGGCGCGCGGTCTTGTCCGCGCTTAGCGTCAGTAGGCGCCCGCCGTCCGGGCTAAACAGCACTCGGCTTACGGACGCCTGATGGGACAGGGAGAGATGGCTCATGTCTTTCGCCGTGGTCCCGCGGCGCGCGTCGAAGACGCGCGCCGTGCCGTCCCGGCCGGCGGTCGCGACCCGGGAGCCGTCCGCGGCGATGGCCACGTCGTTGACCCCGCCGGGATGCGGCAGCGGGATGCCCAGGTTCCTCCCGGACTTGAGGTCCCAGAGCACGGCCTTGTCGGTCTCGGCGGTCACCAGGCGGTCGCCGCTGAAGGCGGCGCGGTCGAGGAAGTTGAGAGGCCCCCAGGACTTCCAGCGCGGGTCGGAGTAGTCGGGGCGCATGCGCGCGGTCGCGGGAAACTCCCGGGTCGTCCGCCGGGCCGGCTCCTCCATGGCCCGGGGCTCGTCCTCGCGCGCGGAGCCGCGGATCTTACTGCTCCAGGCGCTCATCAGCGACCCATGAGGAAAGGGCGCGGGATCGATCTGCGCCGAGCGTCCGGACACCGGGTCGAAGGCGACCATGATTCCCGGGTTGGAGCTGTCGGAGGTGTCGTAGGAGGCGAAGACGCCGCTGCGCTCGAAGTGGAACAGGCGTCCGGAGTAGGCGGGCGGCGCCGCGGCCATCGCCGCGAGCGGCCGGGAGACCGTTCCCCGCGCGCTCGGGTCCCAGACCAGGAGATCGGACTGCGCCTCCTGCGGGAGGGTCCAGAGCTGGCGGCCGTCGGGAGAGAAGGCGGCGAACTCGACCGCCGAGTTGTGCTCGAAGGTCGCCAGCGGCGCGCGCATGCGCGTCTCCAGGAAGCGCAGGTTCGCCTCGGCCGTGCGGGAGCGGGACGTCGCCTCGGATTTCCGATAGTCGGCGAGCGCCTCGGGCTCGTTTTTCTCCCGAAGCTCTTGTTCGGCGCGCAGGATGTACTCCAAGGCCAAGTTGCGGGTGAGCTCGCGGTGCTTGGCGACGGCGTAGCCCAGGGAGACGCTCAGGCCCGCGACGGCGGCGGCGCAGACCGCCGCGAGGACGCGGTTTCGCCCCAGGAACTTCCGGAGCCGGTAGGCCATCGAGCCGGCCAAGGGCGTGACCGGAAATCCCTCGCGGCGGGCCCGCAGGTCGCGCGCGATCGTGCCTGCGTCCGCGTAGCGCTCCTCGGCCCAGGGCTTGAGGCAGGCGTCGACCACCGCGGAAAGGTCCTCGTCGACGGCTCCCCCCGAGAGCGCGCGCAACGGCGGGGCCGGCGTGCGCGCGATGCCCTCGCGGTAGGCCTTGAGCTTCTCCGGCAGGCCGGGGATCGCGCGCAGGACGCCGTCGAGCTCGCGCCTGCGCGGCGGCTCGCCGCTCAGCGCCGCGTAGACGGTCGCGCCCAGGGCGTACACGTCCCAGCGCGCGTCCGGGAACAGGAGCTCGTCTTGCCCGTAGCTCAGGGCCTGCTCCGGCGCCATGTAGTAGAGCGTGCCCAAGGCGCCGTGGGACTCGCTCAAGATCCGCGACTGCCCGAAGTCGGCCACGCGCAGGCCGCCCGCGTCGTCGAGCAGGAGATTGGCGGGCTTCAAGTCGCAGTGGATGACGCCCTTGGAGTGGACCCAGGCCAGCGCCTTGGCCACGTCCTCCATCCAGCCCGCGGCCTGCTCGACCGAGGGGCGCTTGCCCGAGTCGAGAAGCGACTGGAGCGAGCCCCCCTCCATGAAGTCCATCACGTAGTACGCGGGCTCGCCGGAGAGGTTCGCGTCGAGCAGCGAAACGACGTTGGGGTGCTTGTCGAGCCGGATCAGGCGCTCCACCTCGCGCTGGAGGAGGAGCCAGTCCACGCCCTCCTGCCGGTGGAAGACCTTCACCGCCACGATCTTGCGGGTGCGGGCCTGCCAAGCCTTCCACACGCGGGCGTAGGCGCCGCTGCCGATGAGCGCGGTTAGGACGTAGCCGGGGATCTTCGGGGCCTCGGCATGCTGCGCCGGGGCCTGGGCGGAGAGGCTGCTCGACTCCTCGAGCGAGGAGCTCTCCTGGAGCAGGGTTTCGTCTTTCGGCCTCTCGCTCACGATGGGCGCCTGCTCGGTGGCGGGAGCGCCTCGAGCTCGCCGTGTCCCCCGACGCGGTAAGGCAGGGACGATTGTTCCTCCTGGAGCCGCCGGGAGGGGTCTTTCGGCGTCTCGAGCCAGCCTGTCTTCCAAAGATAGAGCGCGGTCGGCGTCGCCACCGCGATCCGCGTGCCGTCCCGGCTGAAGGCGGCCGAATTGACCTCCCCATCGAACTCGGCGAAGCCGCCCAGGTCGTGGAGCATGGGCCAGGCGATGGGCTCCTCGCTGGCGACGTCCCAGAGCCGGATGGTGCGGTCGTGGGAGCCGGTCAGGAGCGTCTTGCCGTCCGGGCTGAAGGCGAGCGCGGTGACGCTCTTGGAGTGAGACAGGCGCTTGCCCGAGGTGGTGAAATTGGCGCAGTCCCAAATGCGGACGATGCCTTCCAAGGTCCCGATCGCGGCCGTCCGCCCGTCCGGCGAGAACGCCGCGGCGATGTGCGCGCTCTTGTCGGAGAGCGCCAAGCCGAGCACCTGCCCCTTCGGCCCGACGATCCTCCCGTTGGAAAGGATGCGGATCTCCGCGGGCGCCGGGCTGGAGTTATAGATCGGCTTGAAGGCGCCGTCGTTGGTCTCGCGCAGCACGGCGACGCGCTCGCCGACCTTGCGCACCGCGTCCAGGTGCAGGATCAAGGAGCCGATCACGGCGCGGCCTTCGGTTCCGAAGGCCACGGGAGGCGAATAGCCCTCGTAGGGCATGCTGAGGAGGCGTCCGCCGGAAGCTGCGTCCCACAGCACCGCGTCCTTCTCCTCGATGGTCAGGAGAAGCTTTCCGTCGGGGCTCAGGGCGATGGGGCCGCCACCTCGATGCGGCAGGGACCTCAGGGCTTTTCGCGAGGTCCAGTCCCAGATCTCCACCTCCGGCCGGAGGTAGCTCGAGAAAGCGAGAACGCGGCCGTCCGCGCTCAAGGTCATTTCGGAAGCGCCCGGCAGCTCGACCTCCGCTCCGGCGGCGGCGCTGGCGCGGTCGTAATAGCGGACCCCGCCCGCCCGTCCGATGAACGGCTGCCCCTCCCAGTCGAAGGCGGCGAAGTGGCTGCCGACGGAGGAGATGGGGTCGCGCAAAACAAAGCGTTCGGGCTCCGGCTCGGCGGAGTCGTCCCAAAACAAGATGTTCCCCTCGCGGTCCGCCGTCGCGATCCGGCGGCCGTCGAGGCCGAAAGCCGCGGCCGTCAGGGGGGCCGTATGCCGGAGGACGCGGCCCGTGGGACGCGCGCTGGCAGCGTCCCAGACGCGCGCCGTGCCGTCCTCGCTCGCGGTGACGACTTTGCGGCCGTCCGGGCTGAAGGCGGCGGAGGCCACCGCGCCGTGGTGGCGGAAGGCGGCCAGAAGGCCGCCGTCCCGGACGGACCAGAGGCGGGCGCTCATGTCGGCGCTCGAGGTGAGCACCTTGCTCGAATCGTTGCTGAACGCGGCGGAGAGGATCGCGTCGCCGTGGCGCAAAGGCGCCCCGACCGGCCGTCCGCTCGCCGCGTCCCATACCTGGGCGAGGCCGTCCTCGCCAGCCGTGAGCGCGAGGCGCCCGTCCGGGCTGAAGATCGCGGTGGTCAGCGAGGCGTCGACGGCGAGCTTCGGGCCGTAGGGGCGCCCGGTCCGCACGTCCCAGAGGCGGGCGGATTTCCAATCGGCGATCAGGAGACGGGAGAAGTCCGGGCTGACGGCAAGGAAGGTCAGCGCCCCGAGACCATTGGCCTCGTCCTGGGTCAGGTCCGCGGGCAGCCGTAGGCGGATCTCGGGGCCGTCGGGCGGGGGCTTGAGCGGCGTTCCGGCCACGACCGCGGACAGGACCGCCAGCTTGTCGACTTTAGGGATGCGGCCGGGCGGGAACTCCAGGGCGATCCGGCGCATGGTGCGCTCGTCGAAGTAGCGCACGATGCGGCCGTCTCCGGTCGGAGGCAGGCCGTGGACCATCCCGTCGCGCGTGCTTCCCCCGCCGTCGCCCTTGTCGTCCACCATGATCCCCTCGGCGATTCGCGGCGTCGGAGAGAGCTCGATGACGCCGATGGGAGAGTCGCCGCCGGCGATGAGCCTGGCGCCGTCCGCGGTGAAAGCCAGATGCCGGACGCCGTGCCAGCGCAGAGCCGCCGTCGGGCGGTCGCGGATGCGGCTGCCGTAGGCCAGGGCGTTCGCCATCGCCAGGTGCGAGGGGCTGGTGCGGTAGGACTCCAGATAAAACGCCGCCGCGACGGGATCGTCCTCCTTCTCCACGTACTGCTCCGCGCGGAGGGCGTAGCTCAAGGCGAGCTTGTCCAGGGCTTGGCGGCGCTCGGCGAGGGCTTGGAGATGCTTGTGGTAGGCGAAGCGCGCGGCGCCCGAGAGCGCCAGGAGCGCCACCGCGCAGACGACCGCCAAGGCGCGGTTGCGCTTGAGAAACTTCTTGGCGCGATAGCTCGCCGATCCGGCGAGCGGGCTCACGGGGTAGCCGCCGCGGCGGGCTTCGAGATCCCGCGCCACCGCGCCGGCGTCGGCGTAGCGCTGCTCGACCCACGGCTTGATGCACGTCTCCACCACGGCCGAGAGATCCTCGTCGACCGCCCCGCCGGAGAGCTTCGCGAGCGGCGCGGCCGGGGTGCGCTCGATCCCCTCCCGATAGGACTTGAGCTTCTCCGCCAGGCTCGCGCTCCCCTCTAACGCGCCCTCGAGCTCGCGCTTGCGCGGCGGCTCGCCCGAGAGCGCCGCGTAGAACGTGGCGCCCAGGGCGAAGACGTCCCAGCGCACGTCCGGGTAAAGGATCTCGCTCTGCCCGGAGCCCATGGCCTGCTCGGGGGCCATGTAGTAGAGCGTGCCCAGCGCCCCCTGGGCGTCGCTGACGATGCGCGACTGCCCGAAGTCGGCCACGCGCAGGCGGCCCTCGTCGTCGATCAGGAGGTTCGCGGGCTTCAGGTCGCAGTGGATGACGCCCTTGGCGTGGACCCAGGAGAGGGCCTTGGCCACGTCCTCCATCCAGCGCGCGGATTGCTCGACCGAGGGCCGTTTTCCGGAGTCGAGGAAGGACTGGAGCGAGCCTCCTTCCATCAGGTCCATGACGTAGTAGGCGGGGTCGCCGGTGAGGTTCGCGTCGAGCAGCGACACGACGTTGGGATGCTTGTCGAGGCGGATGAGGCGCTCGACCTCGCGCTGGAGAAATAGCCAGTCGACCCCCTCCTGCCGGTGGAAGACCTTCACGGCCACCATCTTCCGGGTGCGGGCCTGCCAGGCCTTCCACACCTGGGCGTAGGCGCCGCGGCCGATGGGCGCGGTGAGCACGTAGCCGGGGATCTTGGGCGCGTCCGGGTGCTGGTCGGGGGCCTGCGCGGAAATGCCCTGGGATTCCTCCAGGGCCGCGCTCTCCTGGCGCAAAGTGGCGTCTACGGGAGTCTCTCTCTCGGGAGGCATGCCGCCGAGAGAGTATCGGGCCGCCTCCTTAATTAGTCAAGGGGCCGGCTAGGCGGCGGGAGGGCCGCCCAGGGCCTGGATGCGCCTCTCGATCTCCGGGATGTGGCGCGAGAGGGCGGCGCGCTCGGGGTCGTTGCTGCGCAGGAAGGTCAGGGCTTCCCGGTAGGCTTCGAGGGCCTTCTCCTTCTGGCCGCGGGCCTCGGCGAGGCGGGCGCGGTCCATGGGGACGTTCAAGCGGATGCGGCGGACGGCCTCGCGGACCCCGTCCTCGAGCTCGGCCACCTTCTCCCCGCGGCTCATCCGGCGCCGGTACTCGCTCAAGCGCACGAGCAGGGCGCCGTAGAGGTCGATCTTCCGCTCCGGAAGGGCGATGCTTTGGATGCGCGCCATGGTCTCCTGGACGTCGGCCTGGGCGCTAGCCGCCACGACCTCGTCCTTGCGCCGGCGCACGTCGTCGGACATCGCCGCCGGCGAGCCCTCGATGGTGCGGATGCCGCGCTCCTCGTACTTGGACAGGGCCTCGAGCTGGCAGAGGGTCTCGTCGAGACGGGCGATCTTGCTGCCCGGGTTGACGGTCTGGTCCGCGCTGCGCAGACAGTCCTCGATGCGGCGCGAGCGCTGGGCGATCTCCAGCGACAGCATGTGGTCGCAGTTCGTGCAGACGCCGGCCTCGGAGATATGGGTGAACCAGCCCAGGCACCCGCAGATCTTGCAGCGGCTCACGCCCCCTTTATAACCGTCCGGGCGCGCCGCGGCCAGGCGACTATGGTTACAGGTTGCGCAGGCAGGCGTCGGCGATGTGCTCGGCCGAGATGCCGTACTTCTTGTAGAGCTCTTCGCCCGAGCCGGACTCGCCGAAGTCCGTGACGCCCAATCGGACCACGGGGACGGCGCAGCCGCGTCCCGCCAAGGCCTCGCACACCGCGCTGCCGAGCCCCCCCGTCACGTTGTGGTCCTCGACGGTCACGATGCGCTGGCTCTCCGCCGCGCAGCGCAGGGCCGCCTCGGCGTCGAAGGGCAGGATGGTGCCCGCGTTCATGACGCGGACCGCGAAGCCGCGGGACTCGAGGTCCTTGGCCGCGGCGACGGCCTCGCCCACCGTGCCGCCGCTGGCGAAGACGGTGGCCTGGAGCTTGGCCGGGCGCTTCGACGGCTCGAACACGCGGTCGCATACGCCGACCTGGAACTTGTAGTCCGCGCCGTGGAGGTCGGGGACCTTCTGGCGGGTGAGCCGGATGTAGACGGCGCCCTTGTGCTGGAGCATCCAGGTCACGGCCTGGCGGGTCTCGACGTCGTCGGCCGGCTGGAGGATGGTGACGTGGGGCAAAGAGCGCATGGCGCCGACGTCTTCCAATCCCATCTGGGACGTCCCGTCGTCGCCGATGCCGATGCCGGCGTGCGTGCCCACCAGCTTGACGTTGGTCTGGTTGTAGGCCGCGCTCACCCGGATGGTCTCGTAGCGGCCGATGAGGAAGCAGGCGAAGCTGGTCGCGACCGGGACCTTCCCGCACATGGCCAGGCCGGCGGCGGCGCCGATCATGTTGGCCTCGGCGATGCCGAACTCGAAGTGGCGCTCGGGGAACTTCTTGGCGAAGGCCAAGGTCATCGTCGACTTCGACAGGTCGGCGTCCAGCACCACCACCTCGGGGTGGGCCGCGCCGTACTCGAGCAACGCCTCGCCGAAGGACTGCCGGGTCGCCTTAGCCATTTTTCTGGATCTCCGCGACGGCGCGATCGGCCTCTTCCTTCGTGGGGGCCTTGCCGTGCCAGTCGATGACGTTCTCCATGAACGAGACGCCCTTGCCCTTGACGGTGCGCGCCAGGATCGCGAGCGGGACGTCGGACGGCTTCTTGGCCTCCTCGAGGGCGGGCAGGATCTGGTCGAAGTCGTGGCCGTCGATGACGCGCGTCCTCCAGCGGAAGGACTTGAACTTGTCCTCGATGGGGTCCAGGTCCATGATCTCCTTGACGTGCCCGTCGATCTGGCCGTTGTTCAAGTCGACGATCGCGGTCAGGTTGCCGAGCTTGAATTTCGGCGCGGCCATTGCCGCCTCCCAGACCTGGCCTTCCTGCATCTCGCCGTCGCCCATGATGCACCAAGTTCGGTAGTCCTTCTTGTCGAGCTTGGCGGCCAGCGCGATGCCGAGGGCGATGGAGAGGCCTTGTCCCAGCGAGCCGGTCGAGGCCTCGATGCCGGGCAGGCGCATGCGGTCGGGGTGGCCCTGAAGCGGGCTGCCGAGCTTGCGCAGGCTCATGAGCTCGGACTTGGGGAAGTAGCCTTCGTGGGCCATCACCGCGTAGAGCGCGGGGCAGCCGTGGCCCTTGGAGAGGATCAGGCGGTCGCGGTCGGGCCAGCCCGGCTCCTTGGGCCGGTGCTTGAGCGAGCGCGTGTAGAGCGCGGCGAGGAGGTCGATGACGGAGAGCGAGCCGCCCGGGTGTCCCGAGCCGGCCGCCTCGATCATGCGGATGATGTCGACCCGCAGGTCGCGGGTGAGGGACTTCAGTTCTGCCGTCGGGGAGAGTGTATTGGCGGAGGGCATGAAGGCATTCTACAAAAAATGCTAAAACCGCTCCACCCCGACCATGAAGCGCGAGGAGTACCTCCAGACCGTCCGCGCCGCCAGCGAGCGCATCCAGGCCCTGAAGCCCCCCGTGTCCCCGAGGATCGCGGTGATCCTCGGCAGCGGGGTAGGCTCCGCGTGCCCCGCGCTCGAGGACACCCGCGAGCTGGCCTACGAGGACGTCCCGGGCTTCGCCGGCACGACAGTGCAGGGCCACCGCGGCCGCTTGATCCTGGGACGCCTGCCGGGCAGCGGCGTCGGCGTGGCCGTCCTGCAGGGCCGCATCCACTTCTTCGAGGGCCATTCCCTGGCGGACGTCACCTTGCTGGTGCGCGCCGTCGCGGGCCTCGGAGTGAAGACCTTGGTGGTCACGTCGGCCGTGGGCTCCCTCAAGCCCGCGATAAAGCCCGGGCACCTCGTGGTCCTCAAGGACCACATCAACTTCATGGGCCACAACCCGCTGCGCGGCCTGCACACGCCGGCCTTCGGGCCGATGTTCCCCGATCTCGTGGACGCCTACACGCCGGCGCTCCGGAAGCTCGCCTTGGCCGCCTGCCGCCGCAAGAAGGTCCCGGCGCGCGAGGGCGTCTACGTGGCCGTGGGCGGACCGTCCTACGAGACCCCGGCCGAGATCCGCGCCTTCGCCAAGCTCGGGGGCGACGTGGTGGGCATGTCCACGGTGCCTGAGGTGATCGCGGCGCGCCAGCTCGGCCTCGACGTCCTGGTCTTGAGCTGGATCTCGAACCTGGCCGCCGGCATCAGCAAGACGGCGCTCACGCACGAGGAGGTCCTCGAGCTCGGGCAGAAGATGTCGGGCCGCCTGCGCGCCGTCCTCGAAGACGTCCTCCCCCGCATCGGATGAAGCGCCAATACCACATCGACCTGGGGCCCGGCGAGGTCGCGCCGACCATCCTGCTCTGCGGCGATCCGGAGCGGGCCGACCGCGTGGCCAAGCATTTCGACAAGGTCCGCCTGCGCCGCGCCCACCGCGAGTACGTCACGGTCACGGGGACCTATCGCGGCGTGCCGCTGTCGGTGATGGGCACCGGGATCGGCCCGGACAACGTCGAGATCGCGGTGGTCGAGCTCTCCCAGCTCGTGAAGAGCCCGACCTTCATCCGCCTGGGCAGCTGCGGCGCCCTTCAAAAGGACATCCGGATCTCGGATCTCATCGTGACCAGCGCCAGCGTGCGCCTGGAGAACACCTCGCTCTACTTCGTGCCCGAGGGCTACCCCGCGGCGAGCCACTACGAGGTCCAGGTGGCGATCGCCAAGGCCTGCGCGGGCCTCGGCCATCCTTACCATGTCGGCCTCACCGCCACCGCTCCGGGCTTCTATGGCGCTCAAGGGCGGGTGGTTCCCCCCTTCTACCCGCGCGATCCCGGCGTGGTCGACCGCCTGGCGAAGATCGGCGTCCTCAATCTGGAGATGGAGGCGAGCTGCCTCCTCACCTTGGCCTCGGCCGCGCGCTTTAGGGCCGGGGCGGTGTGCGCGGTGTACGCGGAGCGGCCGCGGGGAAAGTTCGCCGACGCGGCGCAGCGCAAGCGCGGCGAGGCGCGCGTCATCGAGGCGGGCTTGGCCGCCGCGCTCGAGCTCGACCGCCTGGACCGCGCGAAGAAGGCCCGGCGCCTCAAGACCTGGGTCCCGGAGGCTTTTTAGATGAAGAACCGTCTGACCGTCTGCGAGCATCCTCTGCTCGCCGGAGCCCTGGCCGGCCTGCGCGACGCGGCCACGCCCTCGCGCGAGTTCCGCCGTCTCATGCACGACGCGGGGCGCATCCTCGTCCTCGAGGCGCTCAAGGACCTTCCGACGAAGATGGGGAAGGTGCGCACGCCGCTCAAGCCCGCGCCCGCCCGTTTGCCCGCTCCGGTGACTTTCGCCGCCGTGCTGCGGGCCGGCCTCGGCTTCATCCCCGGGGCGCTCGAGGCGGCGCCGGACGCGCGGGTCGGCTTCATCGGCCTCTACCGCGACGAGAGCACGCTCAAGCCGGTGCGCTACTACACCCGCCTGCCCGCCGCGCTGGAGAACGACCGCGTCGTCCTCCTCGATCCCATGCTCGCGACCGGCGGCTCGGCCGCCGAGTCGATCGCCATCCTCAAGAGCGAGGGCGCCCGCGCCGTGACCCTCGTCTCCCTCCTGGCCACCAAGGTCGGCGCGGACCGCGTGCACCGCGAGCACCCGGACACCCGCGTGGTGACCGCGGCCGTCGACCCCGTCCTCAACTCGAAGGGCTACATCGTGCCGGGCTTGGGCGACGCCGGCGACCGGCTCTTCGGCACCTAGGAGATCACCGTGAGCGCCGAAACCGCCGCCGAGCTAGCGCAAGTCTACGTCCAGGACATCGCCCGCCACGCGGGCCAGGTCGTGACCCTCAAGGGCTGGCTCTACAACAAGCGCTCGGGCGGCAAGCTCCACTTCCTCCAGCTCCGCGACGGCACGGGCACGATCCAGTGCGTGGTCTTCAAGGGCGACGTGAGCCCCGAGGTCTGGGACGCGGCGGAGAAGGCCACCCAGGAGACTTCTCTCGTCGTGACCGGCCTCGTCAAGGAGGATAAGCGCTCCCCGATCGGCTTCGAGGTCGGGGTCAAGGACTTGAAGGTCCTCCAGCTCGCGGGCGAGTATCCCATCACGCCCAAGGAGCACGGCACGGCCTTCTTGATGGACCACCGGCATCTCTGGATCCGCTCCTCCCGCCAGCACGCGATCCTGCGCATCCGCTCCACCTTGATCCAGGCGATCCGCGAGTTCTTCGACTCCCGCGGCTTCACCCTCTTCGACGCGCCCATCTTCACGCCCAACGCCTGCGAAGGGACGACCAACCTCTTCGAGACGGAGTACTTCGACACCAAGGCCTATCTCACCCAGAGCGGCCAGCTCTACGGCGAGGCCGGGGCCATGGCCCTGGGCAAGGTCGTGGTCTTCGGCCCGACGTTCCGCTCCGAGAAGTCGAAGACCCGGCGGCATTTGACCGAGTTCTGGATGGTGGAGCCCGAGGTCGCCTACATGGATTTGGCGGGCGACATGGACCTGGCCGAGGAGTTCATCGAGCACATCGTGGGCCAGGTGGTGGCCAAGCGCCGCGCCGAGCTGACGATCCTCGAGCGCGACATCGCCAAGCTCGAATTGATCAAGCGCCCCTTCCCCCGGATCACCTACGGCGAAGCCATCGAGCGCCTCAAGAAGGCCGGCGCGCCGGTGGAGTGGGGCCAGGACCTGGGCGGCGACGAGGAGACGATCCTCTCGAGCCAGTTCGACCGGCCGGTGATGGTGCACCGCTACCCGTCCGAGATGAAGGCCTTCTACATGAAGTCCGACCCCGCCGACCCCAAGGTGGCGCTCTGCGTGGACGTGCTGGCGCCCGAGGGCTACGGCGAGATCATCGGCGGCGGCCAGCGCGAGGACGACCACGACACCCTCGTGCGCAAGATCGAGGCGCACAAGCTCCCCCTCTCCGCGTTCTCCTGGTATCTCGACCTGCGCAAGTACGGCTCCGTCCCCCACGCGGGCTTCGGCCTGGGCGTGGAGCGCACGCTGTCCTGGATCTGCGGGCTCCACCACGTGCGGGAGACCATCCCCTTCCCGCGGTTAATGGGCCGGCTGAACCCCTAGGTCTAAAGTCCGGCACAAAGGTCCCATAGGTCTCATGGGCTTCCGGCTTCGATTTCCTAGAATCGGGCCATGAGAAACACCGCCCTTCCTCTCCTCTTGATCGCTCTCGCCGCGCCGCGCGTCGGCGCCGCCTCCAACGCCATCTCCAGCGGCTCCCGCGGGGGCGTCCGGACGGCCTTCCCGGCGCAGTTTGGAGCCGACGCCGGGGCCATCGCGGCCCCGAGCCTCGGGCTCTCGCCGGGCGCGTCCCTCGAGATCGGCGTCCAGGCTCCGGCGCTGCCGGCGCTGCCGGAGTCCCCGGCGGCTTCCGCGGCGGCGGCCGAGCTTGCGCGGCCCGCGCAAGCGCTGGCGGTGACGGCGGCTCCCGAGGCGTCCCGCGCGCCTGCCCCCGTCGCTTCGAGCCCGGCGCCCGCGCTGCGCTCTTCCGTCCAGGGCTCCGCGAGCGGCCGGCCGGCGCTCAAGGCCGCGGGCGATGACGTGGCCGCGATGCGCGAAAGCGTCCCGGCCCTGTCCGCCTTCGCCGCGAAGGCCGATCTCGGCGGCGCCGCCGAGGAAGCCGGGCGCCTCTTCGACCATGCCGCGCGGCGAGCCGACCTGGCCGCGGTCCCGCTGGGCGCGTCCCTGGCTGGAGCGAGCCGGCCGGCGTTGGCTCCCGTCCTTTCCGCGTTGGCTCGTCCGGAGAGGGCTTCTCCGGCCGCGCCGCGAGCCGCGGCCGCGGGCGCCGCGCTCTTCGGGCTGGCGCCGCTCTTCGCCGTCGGGCCGGGCGTCGTCGCGGCGGCGTGGCTGGGCGGCGCCCTGGGCGGCCTGGGGCTGGTCCTCGTCGTCCTCAACGCCCGGAGGCTGCGCCTCACCCTCAAGGACCTGAAGGAGCGGGCGGCCGATTCGGGCGCCGGGGCGTTCATCGGGGTCTTGTTGGGGATCGTGATCGGAATGCTGGGCGGCATGGCGGTCGACTCCAACGTCCCGGGTTTCCATGATTTCAGCGACTATCTCCTGCCGGGCATCGGGCTCGGCGCGGCCGGCGGCGCGGCGCTGGGCTGGGTGTCCGGCTACTACAAGCACGTCGGGGCCGTCGTCCTGGGGGCGGTTTTGGGTTCGTTCCTCGGCGGCGCGGTGGGCACGCTGGGCGCCGTCCTTTTCGACGTGGCGCGGATCCTCCTGACGAACGCGGACTCCTCGATCGAACTCTTGGGCTACATCGCCCTCGGCTCGGCGGCGCTCGGAGCGCTCGCGGGGGCCGTTCTGGGACCGGTCGCCTATCTCAAGAAGTGGGACCTCGGGCCCGCCGGGGGCTCCAGCGGCTCGAGCTCCGACCTGCTCGACCCGGCCAATCCCATGGGCTTGACCAATCCGATGAGCCCCCTGAACCCGATCGGCTTCACGAACCCCGCGAGCCCCCTGAACCCCTCCAACCCGAGCAGCCCGTTCCACATGCCCTAACAGGCTCCGGCCCTGGCGCGCCGCGCGTACGGACGCTAAGCTAGTCCCGTGCGCGCGCTCCCGCTCCTCCTCGCGGCGCTCCTCCTCGCGCCCACCCTCGCGCGGGCGGACGTGAACGCCGAGGTCCTCCAGAAGATGATCGAGGAGAAGCAGATGGGCTTAAACGACGAGGAGTCGGAGCGGGCCATGGTCGCCCTCTCCTTCCACGCCGACATCGACTTGAACCAGGTGCGCAACGCGCGCGCCGCGGCCTCGCCCGAGTTCCGGCATCTCTCCATGGACTCGATCGCCAACCCCTTCGACGGCTCGGCGGGGCTCTCCGGCGGGAAGTTCCCGACGGTCTCCATCGGCGCGGGGCCGAGCCGGGTCATCGACCCCAAGACCGGCAAGCCCAAGGAGCCGGTCAAGCGCGACAACGCGCCCTACCCGGTCACGGGCTCGTGCTCGAGCGACGTGTCGAGCGCGATCGACGCTCTGCGCCAGCTCGTGCGCTCCAAGATCCCGGCCGACGGCGAGGAGATCACGGGCCAGGACGGCTATTTCTTCACTTACCTCATGGAGCTCTTCTTTCCCCGCCTGGGGCAAAAGCCGCGCTTCGAGATGCCGGTGCTGATCGCGGAGCATTCGGAGTCCTCGGACGCGATCGCGACCTATAAATCGGGCAAGCGCGGGCGCCTGGCGGTGGAGTGCGAGAAGTTCCAGCCCTTCGATCCGGTGATGCGGCGCAAGGCGATGTGCCACGAGTTCTACCACTGGTACCAGAACCGGATCGGCGAGAACGAGGAGACCCCGGCCTACGCCATCATGCCGCGCTGCTAGGGCTAGCGTCCCGACGCCTTGTCGAGCCGCTCCAGCGCCTCGCGCGCGCTGAGCCGGACGTCGGGGCTCTTATCTTTTAGAGCTTTCTCGAGGAGCTTGCGCGCCGGCTCGGCCGCCGGGCCGATGTTGCCGAGCGCCAGCGCCGCGCTGGCGCGCAGGCGCGGGCTCCTTTCTCGAAGGGCGTCCATCAGAGGCTCGACGGCGGCGTCGGCGGGAGGGCGCATGCGGCCGAGCTCGTCGGCGGCGCGGCAGCGCAGGCGCAAGTCCCCCCAGCGCAGGGCGGCGATGAGGTCGGGCACCGCGTCGAAAGTGATCGGGCCCTTGTGGGAGCCCATGAACAGCGCCCGCGCGCGCTCGATCTCGGCCTCGTGCTGCGGCACCCCCGCGGGACTGGGCAGCTTCTCGGCGTTCCCCAAGGGAGCGGCGACTCCGGAGCTAGCGCCCGTGCGCGCCGGCGCCTCGGCGGGCGCGGCTTGCGCCCGGACGGCGGCGTCCTCTCGTCCGGGGCCGCCCGGAGGGAGCGATTCCGGCTTACCCGACAAAGGCGACGCGAGGCCGGAGTCCGGTCCAGGGCGGTTGGGCGGCGCGGGTTCCCGCGCGGGAGGAGGCGGGGGCGTCGCCGGGAAGGGCGGCGCCTTGGCGGCGATCATGCGCCGCGTCGAGGCGCCCGACTGGCCGGGGCACTCCTGCCGGGGGGCGTGCGCGACGTAGAGCCCCGGCGCGTCCTGGCGGTAGTGCGGCACCTCGAAGAGCAGCCCGGACGTGCAGCCTTGAAAAGAAGCCTCCCGCAGGCCGGTCGAGCAGCGCAGCGCCGCCATCATGCGGCGAAAATCCGCCCGCTTGCCTTCCCAGACCTGGGCCGTGCCGCAGGCCTGATCGAGGCCGCGGCGCTCGACGGGGAGTCCCGCCGGCGCCCCCTTGAGCTGCTGGTCCGGGTCCCCCACCAGAAGGATCCTCGCCACGCGCGCTTCCGGCGTGAGCTTGAGGTCCCAGCGCACGGGCCGGGCGGAGACGAGCGCCAGCACGGCCGGGCGGCGGGTCTCGTGGACGGCCACCTTCACGGTGCCCGCGGGCGTCGCCAGGCCGGGCTGCTCCAGGATGCCCGCGAAGGCTCCTCCCACCGAGATCACGTGCAGCTCGGCGGAGGCGTCCTCCTCGGTGGCGTGCGCGTAGTCCGAGGGCTCGCCC
>DATLOS010000564.1:0-2639 GCA_035536155.1 Elusimicrobiota bacterium | reverse complement strand
TAGTCGCGCGGGCTGGCCCCGGTTTGAACGGCGACCGCCCGGTCACGCAATGGGCAGCAACAGTTGGCTTCGAACTGACCAAGCCCGCAACCTGACCGTGTTCTTCCGCCGCCAGAGCCTCGACGGGGCCGCCGGGGCCTGGGCGATCTTCGCCGCCCTGCCCGCCGACCTCCAGGTGGGCCTCAGGGCCCTCGGTGGGCTCTTCGGCGGGGGGGGCGCGCCGCCGAGCGCGGCGCGCCAGGCTCGGGTGGGCCCCGTCTTCCAGGGCGCCGGCCCGCGCCCTGCTCGCACCCTGCTCGTCGGCCGCCGCGTCGTGTTCGTCGGCCACGCCCCCTCCGTCGAGGAGCTGCGGCGGGTGGCCGGCGCCGCCGCGAGTCTGACGGTCCTCGACCACCGCCGCAGCTCGGCGGCCCGTCTGGACGGGCTGGCCGGCCTCGGCGGCCCGGGCGCCGCGCCCGAGATTGTCCTCGACAGGGTGCGCTCCGCCGCCCAGCTAGCCTGGGACTGGGCCCACGGGCCCGGGCCGCGCCCGGCCGTGATCGACTACATCGCCGACCACGACCTCTTCCAGTTCCGGCAGCCGAACGCTCGCGCCATCTGCCGCGCCCTGGCGACCGAGCTCCGCGAGGGCGGGTTCGGCCAGCTGGACGCCCTGCGACGGAACCCGCCGTCGCGGCGCCTCCGCATCAGAGGCGCGCTCTACCTGCGCCGCGAGGAGCAGCTCGTGGCCCAAGCGGCGGCGACGGCCCGCCGGGGGTTCCTCCGCACCCGGCCCGGGCCGGGGGGGGCGCCGACGTACCGGGTCGCCGCGGTGAACTCCCCTCTGCTGCAGTCCGAGATCGCCGAGGCGGTCCTGCACGCGGCCCCGCCCTGCGTGGACCTCGCGATGGTGTGGCACGTGGCGCCGGGCGGGGACGCGATCTGGGCAAGCCTCCGCACCGCCCGGCCCGGCCTCGACCTCGCGGCGCTCGCCGAGCGCGTCCTCGGCGCTGTCTCGGGCGGCGGGACCGCGCGCGTGGCCGGCTTTGTCGCGCCGGGCGCCGATGTCGGGGTCGTCCTGGCTCCGGAGTGGCGCCGGCCGCCGGGCCGGGCGCCGAAAATTGAAGCGGGTGGCCGGCGAATAATGATGGCGGGCGAGTTCAACCTTCGCCTTCTCAACCAGCTCGCCGACCAGGGCGAGATCCCCTTCGCCGAGTACCTGATCGAGTTCGGCCGCTTCGCCCAGAAGCCGCTCTTCCCCGTCGCCGACCGCATGCAGGAGCTCGCCGAGCGGAAAGGCCTCGTCGTCTCGGAGGAGGCCTTCGGCGACTTCGGCATCCACGCCCCGGTCACGGCGCTCATCGAGCGCGCCGGGCTGGCGGAAGGGAAAGACTTCAGCGTGCGGCCCAGCCCACCGGGCGGCGGGCCGGGCGAGAGGGTGTTCAGCGCCGAGGCCTTCAAGCGGTGCCTCCTGCGGGACGAGGGCGCGGGCCGGGTTGTCGACTACTTCCTCTGCGTCGAGGCGGCAGCCGCCGCCTACGGCGCCTACATGCAGGAGCTCGCGCACAGGCGCCGCAAGGAGGCCCACGCCCCGGAGGCGCGCCGGCCGGAGCCGGCCCAGCTCGGCGGCCTCCCCGCCAGGCGGCCCCCCCGGGCGGGGGCCCGCGCGCCGGCCCCCCCCTCCCCGTCCAGCCCCCCAAGCCCGCCCCCGACCCGCGCCGCCACGCCCGGCTGAGGGCGGGCGCGCTTTTGGGTCGGCCCCGCCCGGCCCGATGGCTCACCTCCCGACGCTCCTGGTGGCGGGCAATGCCGCCGCGGCCGGGATCCGGCCGGGCGAAACCCCCCTCGCTTTCATCCAGCGGTGGATCCGGCAGCGGATGCCGGAGATGGGCTACCACCGCGCGGCCCTCGCCGACCGGGTCCTGGTCGTCCAGGCCTCGACCGGCGCCGGCAAATCGACGGTCCTGCCGGTGGGCGTCTTTCGCCTCCTGCGCGGCGAGCGGGCGGCCAGGGCGCCCTTCCGGGGCGCCGGCGTGCTCTGCACGCAGCCCCGGGTGCTCACAGCGCTCAAGCTGGCCGAGGACGTCTCGGCCGAGCGCGTGCTCGGCGGACGCCGCGTGCGGCTCAACCCTGACATGGTCCTCGGCGAGACCGTCAGCTACCTGACAGGCCCGGTCAGCAGCGGCCCGCCGGCGGGCCTGGTCTTCGCGACGGCCGGCGTGCTGGCGGCCCAGCTCCGCCTGATGGGCGACACGGAGCTGATGGGCCGCTACCGCGTGATCCAGGTCGACGAGGCGCACGAGCGCTCACAGGACACCGACATGCTGATGCTGCTCCTGCGGCACTTCTATCAGCGCAACGCGGGCAACGAGCGCCTGCCCTTCCTCCTGCTGACGAGCGCGACCTTCGACGCCCTCGGCTTCGCCGCCTTCTTCGAGCTAGGGCCGGCGAACGTCGTCGAGGTCAAGGGGCGCGCCTTCCCCATCCGCGAGCACTTCGCGCCCGCCGCGGTCGCCGACTACGCCGAGGCCGCCGCCACCACCGTGCTCGCGATCCACGCCCGCGACGCCGACCCGCCCGGCCAGGGCGACGTCCTGGTCTTCGTCCCGGGCGCGGCCGAGGCCCGGGCCGTCGCCGAGCGCCTCGAGCGGGCCAACGAG
>DATLOS010000563.1:0-4883 GCA_035536155.1 Elusimicrobiota bacterium | reverse complement strand
CGGAGAGGGCCGCGAGCAGGCCGGCGGCGACGACGGCGCAGAGGGCCCGGCGGGGAGCGGGCGCCAGCGGGATGGGGAGCGCCCAGACGCGGGCGCCGCGGTCCGCGCCCGCCGAGGCCGCCCCCAGGAACAGCCAGAAGGCCGCGCCGGTCGCCGGCGCGGCGAGAACGCCGCCGCCCGGCGCGGCCAGGAGCCCCGCCGCGGCGGAGGCCAGGGCGACGTCGAGAAGGCCGCGGTCGCCGTCGCTTCCGGCGAAGGCGCGGGCCGCGCCCCAGACGCAGAGCGCGAGCGCGGGGAGGGCCGATCCGGCCGAACCCAGCGGCGGCGCCGTCCCGGCGCGCGGGTCCAGGGCCAGGGCGAGTGCGCCGGCGGCGCCCAGGGCCGCGATCGCCCAGTGGCGGGCTCGGGAATCCCGGCCGCGCAGGAACACCGCGGTCGACCAGGGAAGGGTCGCCGCGGTCAGCGCCCACGCTCCGGCCGAGGAGCCCGCGGCCCATACGCCGGCGGGCAGGAGCAGGGAGGCCGTCCACGCCAGGGCCCGGCGGGGAGCCCCGGCCTCGGGATCGAGGGCTCGGGCGAAAGCGAGCGGGAAAAGGGCCCCGAGGTAGGCGCCCGCGGCGTCCGGATGCCCGAGCGTGCTGGAGGGTCCCAGCCCCAGGACGGTGCCCAGCGCCGCCAGGCCTCCCGCGGCGAGGGCGGCGTCGGCCAAGTCCGCGGAGAACGACGCGCTCGCGGCGTCGACGAGCGCCGCGAGGAACAAGGCCAGCTCGGCGCAGCGCGCCGAGGCGGCGAGCCAAGGCGCTCCGCCCGGAGAGCGCGCGCTCCAGGCGAGCAGGACCGCGGCCGCGGCGGCGGGGGCCAGGCGGCCGGCGGGGATCTCCATGCGCCCCGCCTCGAGCCAGCGCAGGAGGAGGAGGGCCGCCGCGCAGGAGGCCCCGCCCAGCAGGAGCACGTCCTTGGCGCGCGCCGGGTCGAAGAAGCGGAAGTGGAGAGCCAAGGGCAGGAGGAAGGCGAGCGCCAGGAGGAGCGCCCGGAGCGCGGCCTGGAGCCCGGACACCGCGCGCGCGTTCATCGCCGGCCTCCGGGGGCGCTCATGCCGGCTCCCGGCGCGCGCTGGGAGGGGACGCCGAAGAAGTGCGAGCCGGCCAGGAGCAGGAGCCCGGCCAGCGCGGCGGCCTGGGCGGGCCCCAGTCGGGCGCCGCGCAAGGCCGCCCGCCAGTCCCAGGCGGGGGCCGGGGCGGCGTGCTCGCGCAGGGCCTTCAGGATCGCCGCCTCGAGCCCGCGCGGGGCGGGCGGGGCCTTCGCCGAGCGCAGGAGCCCCTTCAAGGCGTCGAACTCGCCGGCGGCCTCCCGGCAGGCCGCGCAGGCCTCGAGGTGGGCGTCGATGCGCTCCGAGGCGGCGGCGCTCAGGCGGCCGTCGCCGTGCAGGTCGAGGAGGTTGCGCGCGCTCCAGCAGCGGAAATAGCTCATGGCCTCACCTCCCCAAGACGGGAGCCAGCTTCTCCTTGAGCAGTTTTCGTCCCCGGAAGACGCGCACGCCCAGCGTCGACGCGGGGATCTCCAGGGCCTTGGCCGCGTCCTCGTAGGAGTAGCCCTCGAGGTCGACCAAGGCGACGGCGGCGCGCAGCTCGACGGGGAGCTCGCCCAGCGCGCGGTGGACGGCCGCGCCGTCGCTGGCGGCCGAGGCGGCGTCCTCGGGCCCCGGCCCGGGATCGGGCAGGACCTCGGCCGGGGAGCGGCGCTCCTCGGCGGGGACGCGGTCCAGGGAGTCCTCGCGGCGGCGGGCCTCGGCGCGGAGGCGGTCGATGTAGAGGTTGCGGATGATCCGGGCGAGCCATTGCTCGACCTTGTAGGTCGGATCGTACGTCCCGTAGCTCTTGAGCACGCGTAGCATGGCGTTTTGGACCAGGTCCCAGGCGTCGGCGTGGTTGCCGGTGAGGCGAAACGCCACGGCGTAGGCTTGCGCGCTGTAGCGTTCGACGATCTTTCTCGCTTCGTCGTCCACGGCCGGTCCTAGGAGAGGTCCTTGTTGAGTATACGAAGCCGAGCCAAAGATTATTACAAGTAACGGAAAGGTACGGAGAGGTAAGGAATTGTACAATAGGGCAGGTGAGAAGCGGCTCGCAGGTCTTTCGATACCGGGGACGAAAACTCCTGGGGATATTCAACCGCCCGGACGCCCCTCAAGGGCGGCGGCTGCCCTCGGTCCTCTTCCTCCACGGCTACCCGGGCTCGGAGAAGAACGTGGACGTCCAGCGCGACCTCATGGCCGCCGGGATCGCGAGCTTCTCCCTGCACTTCGGCGGCGCCTGGGGCAGCGAGGGCGAGTACCGCTTCTCGGACCTGCTCCCGCAGGCCCGCGCGGCCCTGCGCTTCATGACCCGGCGCTTGGGCGCCGACCCGCGGCGGCTCGCGGTCTTCGGCTTCTCGATGGGCGGCTGGGCCGCGGTGAACCTCGCGGCGGCCGAGCCCGGGCTCAAGGCCGCCATGGCGGTGGCCCCCGTCGGCGGCCCGGAGATGATGACGCCCCGGACCCGGGGCTTCATCTACCGCGCCAGCGCTCCCCTGCGCGTTCGCTCGAAGGAGTCGCTATTTAAGGACTTCGCGCGCTGTGTGCGCGAGCTCGATCCCGCCCGCGCCGCGGCGCGCTCCAAGGTCCCCTTGCTCCTCGTCCACGGCGACGCCGACGAGGTCGTGCCCGACTTCTGCTCGCGGCGCATCCTCGAGTCCGCGGCCGGCCCGGCCCGGCTCGTCCTGGCCCGCGGCTCGTCCCACGGCTTCCTCGAGCGGCGGCCGTGGCTGTGCCGGCAGGCGCGCGCGTTCTTGAGCGCGCGGCTCAAGCCGTGACGCCCTGGACCGACGGCTTCGGACGCAAGGTCCGCGCCCTGCGCGTCTCGGTCACCGACCGCTGCGAGCTGCGCTGCGTCTACTGCATGCCGGAGACCCCGGTCTGGCTTCCCAAGGCGGAGGTCCTCTCCTACGAGGAGCTGGCCCGGCTGACGGCGGTGGCCGTGTCCTGCGGGGTGGAGAAGGTGCGGGTCACGGGGGGCGAGCCGCTGGCGCGGCGGGACCTGCCGCGGTTCGTGCAGATGCTGCGCAAGCTCCCCCTGCGGGAGCTCACCATGACCACGAACGGGCTCTCCCTCGCGCGCCACGCCAAGGCGCTCCGGGGCGCCGGCCTCGACCGGGTCACCGTCAGCCTGGACACCTTGCGCTCCGAGCGCTTCGCGGAGATCGCGCGCCGGCCCGGCCTGGAGAAGGTCCTGGAGGGCATGGCGGCGGCCGAGGACGCGGGGTTCAGGCCGATCAAGGTCAACGCCGTCGTCATCCGCGGCTTCAACGAGGACGAGGTCGAGGAGCTCGCCGCCTGGGGCCGCGAGACCGGCCGCCTGGTCCGCTTCATCGAGTTCATGCCCCTCGAGGGCGATCGCATCTGGAACAAGAGCCGCCTGGTCCCGGCGTCGGAGATCCTGGACCGGATCGCCGCGCGCTTTCCTTTAAAGAGACGCGAGGACTCGAATCCGCACGACACCGCCCTGACCTACGACTATTTGGACGGCCGGGGCTCGGTGGGCGTCATCGCCTCGGTGACCCGGGCCTTCTGCGCCTCCTGCGACCGAGTGCGCATCACGGCCGACGGGGGGTTCCGGACCTGCCTCTTCGCCCGCGAGGCGAGCGATCTGCGCGGGCCCCTGCGCGCGGGGGCCTCCGACGCCGAGCTCGCCGCGCTCATGGCCGGGGCGGTCCGGGGCAAGTGGGCGGGGCATCTCATCAACCTGCCGGGCTTCGAGCGCCCCGACCGTCCGATGTACGCCATCGGCGGCTGAACCTCCCGGAATCCCATTAGGCCGTTCGGCCCAAGCCCCACCGGGCCCTTTTTTGAGGGCGTTTCTCCCTAAAGGACCCAGTGCCTAGCACGGCTAATTGGAGATGATGCTTACGCATGAGGCTCGTCGCGCCGACGCCGCGCCGTTCGTGCCGGAATTTTAGAAGCGGGCTGGCCGCAATCCTGTGCGCGGCGCTGCTCCTGCCGTCGCCCGCCTTCGCGGAGGCGGTGGTCCGGCAGTCGGGCCGGGCGGGCGCCTCGACGGTCGGCCTCGTCGCGCTCCCCGCGCTGGCGCCGCTTGCGGGCGCTTTGGACGCGGGCGCGGCGCTCATCGCTCCGAGCGGCGCTCTGAGCGTCGATAACCTCGGCGCTGCCGCTCCCGCATCGATCGAATCGGCGCCCGCCGTCCAAAACCTCGACGCGGCGCCGCGGGCGAGCGCGGCTCTCGAAAGCGTCTCCGATGCCGCTCCCGCTGCGGCTGGTCCAGCGCGCGCCTTGGGCGCCGACCGCATTCCCAATGTCGTCGCCGCGGATGCGGCGCAGGATTCGGCTCGAGCCGAGCGGCTGCCGCCCGTGCGCGCGGCCCTCTCCGGCGCCGCCGCGTCGGCGCCCCGGCTGAACGCTCTCGATGGCGCCGCCCTCAAGAGCGGCGCGGGCGCGGACTTCGACGGCTCCCGCGCGCAAGGCGACGCCGCGGTCCCGGCGCGGACGCCGTCTTCGGCGCGTCCGGCTTTGGCGCCGGCGGGGACCCGCGCCGCCGGGGACTTCGCGCGCTCCTCGCCGGCCTCGCCGGCGAGCCGCCTCGCGGCCGCGGCCGCGCCCTGGGGCGCGGCGGCCGTCGCGGCCGCCTTCGCGCTGGCCGTCCACGCGCTCGGGGCCCCGCTCCTCGCCGCGGCGGGGGTCTTCACGACCTTCTTCCTGGCCGGCTTCGGCCCGCTTGCGCCCGAGCCGCCGGGAGACGGCGATCTGGACCGCCGCTTCCTCGCGGCCATCGACCGGGCCGGGGTCAAGCCGGGGGAGAAGATTCCCGACTCCTTCCGCCAGAGGATCTCGGAGG
>DATLOS010000562.1:0-4318 GCA_035536155.1 Elusimicrobiota bacterium | reverse complement strand
CTCTGCACCAGCCCCTCCGCCTCGGGGTCGGCGTCCTTGTCGACGGAGCAGGCGACCGAATCCACGCCGTTTCTCAGGTAGCCGCCCGGGTTGGGCTGGGACTCCATGGGCTGGACGTCGCCGGCGGCGTCCGTGGCGCGCGACAAGACGGCGAGCGGACCTTCCTTCGCCGCGATCGTGCCCGCGAAGTCCTGCCAGCCGCCGTCGGCGTGGCGCGGCTCGACCTTGGCCTCTACCCAGGTCTTGCCGCCGTCGGCGGAGAGCTCGACTTTCGCGATCGCCCCGGCGCCCGAGAAGGCCTTGCCGCGGACCTCGAGCTCGCCCGGAGGGACGCGCTCGTCCGGGAAAGGGCGCGTGATCAAGGACTGCACGCGCAGCGTCTGCGGGGTCTCGCCCGAGGGCATGCGATAGGCCTTCTTCATGTAGAAGCCCGGGTCCTCCTCCTCGGTGAGCGTGATATGGGAGACCCACTTGATCCAGTTCTGGCCGTACCAATCGGGGAGGACGAGGCGGACGGGGCCTCCGTGGAGGAGCGGAAGCGTCTCGCGATTCATCTCCCAGGCGAGCACGGTGTCTTCCTTCAATAATTTCTCGACCGGGATGCTGCGCACGAAGGCGGGCGTCCCCGGCAGGGGGGGCGCGTCCATGCCCGAGACGCGGGCGAACTTGGCTTTGGGCTTGATCCCCGCCTTGCGCAGGAGCTCGGCCAGGGACGCGCCGGACCACTCCGCGTTGCCCACCGCGCCCTTTTCCCACGGCACGCCGGAGGCGCCCGGGTTGAGCAGGCCGCGCCCGTTGCCCGAGCACTCGAGGACGGCGTGGAGCGACCTCTTGGGATAGCGCTTCAGGTCCTTGAGGGTCAGCTTGAGCGGCTTGTCCACCAGGCCGTCGATCTCGAGGGTCCACGTCGACGGGTCGACCAGGGGAATCTCGTGATGGCTGCGGATGAAGAAGCCGGAGATCGGCGTCTCCCAGGGCTCGAGCGCCTGGAGGGTGCCCTCGGCGTCCAGGGGGCGGGCGTTGCGTTCCTTGAGGAGCTCGTCCTGGGCCATCAAGGACGGGACGAGCAGGGAAATCGCCAAGAGCAGGATGGTCGCGCGCATGTCACGGATTATAAAACGTTTGGCGGCGGCCCGGGCAAGCCCGGACCGCCGCCTTTGCTCAGGGCGGAGCCCAACGCGCGCTCACGCTCCCACGGAACCAGCGGGACCAGCGCCCCGCCGGCATCCAGCGCCGCTCGGGCGCGCTCCACACGGTGAGCGCCCCCGTGCGCCGGCTCCCGCGCAGGACGCGCCCGCGGCTGGAGATGACCACCAGCGTCCTCTTCATGCGCTTCCTCCTGTTGACGACCTCCGACATCCTCGGGAGCCCGGGGGCTCGAACCCCGACCTGACGGTTTTGGAGACCGCCGCTCTGCCGCTCGAGCTCGGCTCCCAAAAAAAACGCCCACGCGAAGCGCGTGGGCAAGAAAAAACCCATGCGCTCGGACCGAGGGCATGGGCGGACGCGGCGAGCTCTCGGTCAGCTCACATGCGGCCTCCCATGCTCCGGGCCGGTTGTCTGCAGAGTTTTATGGACACGGCAATAGCACTCCACGCGGGAGTATAGCCGGAAAACGCGATTCGTCAATCCCCGCGATCAGGAGAAGGCGGCTTCCACGGCGAAGCCGAGGCGCTCCGCCAGCCCCAGCTCGTTGGTGGTCGGCACCGGCCGGGTGAAGTGGCGGTCGATGCGCTCCTTGAGGTCCTCGAGGTGGGCCTTCGTGCCCTCGTCGATGTTCGGGCTGCGCAGGGCGTCGTTGATGCGCGAGGCCGCGTCCTGGAGGCAGCGCCGGGCCTGGCGGTTGCCGTCCAGGGTGCTGGCTTGGTTGCGGCGCAGGCCGATGAGGTAGTTGACGTAGTAGGCCTGGAGCTCCTGGCGCTCGGGCGCGATAGCGAGGACCGCCGCGTTCTGCTGGGCGACGCCGGTCAGCACGGCGCCCTGGACCTTGTCGAAGACGGCGGACAGGGCGATGCTGGGATGCGCGGCGTCGGCCAGCTGGCCGGCCGCCTCGACCTGGCGCTGCGAGGCCGGATCGAGCAGGCGGCTCACCAGGCCGGTCTGGACCGAGCGGGTCAGCGCCGCCTGGTTGTAGGGCGCGGTCGCGGTGCCGCCGTCGCGGAAGGTCCCGACGCGGTTCTCGCCCATGCGCCGCAGCAGCGCGGGCGACATCCCGAACGGGCTGCGGGCCAGGAACTCGCCGGTCACGTAGTCGAGGGCGTCCTGCTGGCTCCTCAAGGGCACGGGGGAGAACGCGTCGTCGGCGCCGCGCGCCGCGCTCGGCTGGCGGCTCGAGCGGATGCCGCCCACGAAGCCGGTCGCGTTCATCATGTCGCTGGTGAGGATCTGCACGCCGGAGAGGGCGTAGCGGCGCATCCGCTCGTAGGAGGCGTCGGAGCCCGGCGCCGCGGCCTCGGCGTTGAGGCCGGCGATGGCGCGGCGCGCGAGGGTCCCGCGCGCCCGGGCCGCGGCCACGGGGTCTCCCGGCCCGTCCCAGCGGCGGGTCTCCGGGTAGGGGGCCTCGGCGTCCTCGTCGGTGCCGTACTCGAGCTCGGGGCGGCGCGCGCTCTCGCCGGCGATGCGGGCCAGCTTCTTGGCTTGCTTCTGCGGGGTCATGCCGTCCAGCGGGATGTAGCCGTAGCGGATGGCCCACTCGTCGTAGGCGCCGAGCTCGGTCTGGAAGTAGTTGCCGGAGAAAGTCAGCTTGCCGGTCTTGGGGTCGAGGGTCGGCGCGTAG
Source organism: Elusimicrobiota bacterium (assembly GCA_035536155.1). GTDB lineage: Bacteria > Elusimicrobiota > Elusimicrobia > UBA1565 > UBA1565 > DATLOS01. Next base: position 1,542 of record DATLOS010000562.1, on the reverse strand, counting down.
GCGGGGGCGTAGTCCATCACGCTGGCGGTGAGGGGGCCGCCCTCGCCGGCGTGCATGCTGCCCCTGAAGTTGTGGCGCAGCCCGAGCGTGTGGCCGGTCTCGTGCATGGTGAAGTGCTGGAGGGCCTGCTCGAAGTAGCTCCGCTCCTCCTCGCTGCTCAAGTTCCCGGTCGCGCGGAGGAGATTGCGCCACGAGGCCGCCGCGCCGGCCCAGCGCTCGAGCTCGGCGGCGTGCTGGCGCGCCTCTTGGCCGGCGTGGGCGCGGCCCTCGTCCTCGCGCGCGGCCCAGGCGTTGACGGAGGAGGCGAGGTTGCGCTGGACCGAGTCGATCGCCGCGTCCTCGCGGAGGATGCGCACGAAGCGGTCGCTCCAGAAGATGGCCGCGTGGTAGATGCTCCCGTTGGGCGTCGCCCGGGAGGGGCCGATGGCGTAGGCGTCGGGGCTGGAGAAGACGCCGACCACCACGTTGTTGGTCACGTCGGCCACGTTGAAGCTCCGGCGCTCGGCCTCGGGCAAGTCGGCCACGCGGCGCACCCGGATGGCGTCTTGCAGGCCCACCGCCTCGAAGGCGGCGTTCCAGGCGAGGATGCTCTTCTCGATCGTCGGACGGATGTCCTCGCCCACGGTCTCGTCGATCCAGTAGGTGATGGGGTTCTTGACCCTGGAGACGGCGGCCGTCGGGTCCTCCTTCTCGAGGTGCCAGCGGTTGATGAGGTTGACGGTCGGCTCCGGGACGCCCCGCAGGTCGGGGCGGGAGAGGTCCTGGTGCCGGGTCGTGAAGTAGCCCACGCGCGGGTCGGCCTCGCGCGACGGCGCGTCCCGATCGGGCAGCAGCGCCATGCTGTAGTGGACCGAGGCGAAGAAGTTCCGCCCGCCCGCGCGGGAGGGGACGTCGTCCTCCTCGATCTTGCCCTTGAAGGCGTAGCGGACCGTCACCTCCATGTTGCTTCCGAAGACGCGGAGATCCGTGATCCGGTCCTCGCCCGAGGCGCGGTTGGCCGAGGTCGCCCGGCCGATGGCCGCGGCCACGCCGAAACTGTCGCCGAGGAACATCTCCCGCAAGCCGACGCGCGAGGACGGCGTCGGAGCCGGCGCCGGGGCCGGCGCCGGTGCGGGCTGCGCTCTCCGGCCGCGCCGACCGGAAGGCGTGGGAGCGGCCGGAGCGGCGGCCGGAGCCGGCGGGGCGCCGATCGAGAGCGAGGCCAGCGGCCCGTCGCTGTAGGAGCGCTCGATGATCCGGGCGTCGGCGCTCCCCGGGGCGGCGCGGAAATTCGTGTTCTTCTGGACGATCTCGAGCTTGCCCTCGGCCTTCTCGAAGTAGATGACCCACTCGCCGGTGAACTCGCCGTAGACCGTCTTCTCGCCCTCCGCCTGCATCACCATGCAGGAGACCTGGAAGAGCTTGCCCAGCTGCTCGTCGCGGATGTCCACCGTCGCGGAGTTGCCCTGGCCCGAGGTCTCGAAGAGCCTCTTCTGCAGGCTCTGCGTCCCCTGCGCGATCGCCGTCGTCGAGGCCTCCCGTCCCGAGCCCGCCTGGGAGAGC
>DATLOS010000561.1:0-5380 GCA_035536155.1 Elusimicrobiota bacterium | reverse complement strand
GCTCGCTCGAGTGCTTCCCGTTCTTGTGGATCACTACGAATACATTACCAAGAAACGGCCGCCGGGTCTAGCCCCGCGAAGCGGCTCCGCGGGCTCCCTAATTGCGGCACCAGCTCATCCACGGCAGGCGAGCCGCCGCCGGCTCGAGGAGCGCCATGTGCCGCGGAGCGCCCGCCGGAGCATCCCCGAGCACCTCCGACGCGGGGCCCCGCGCGACGCCGCCGTCAAAGGCCTGGCCCGGCGCGGTCCGGGCCAAATCGGCCGCGCCCAGCAGCCGCAGGTGCGGGCGGCGGCGGGCGAGCTCCGCCTCGAGGGCGGGAAGGGCCTCCGGGGTCGCGGCGGCGCGCTCGGCGAAGCGGGAAAGCCCCTCGGCGAAGGCGTGCTGGTCCCACTGCGGCCCCAGCCGGCCGACGGCGGCCTCTTGGACCAGCCGCTCGCGGAGCTCCGGGGAGAACGCGGCGGAGAGGAGATAGAGCTTGGCGGCCCCCTCCGGGGAGTCGGCGCCGATGTCCCGGAGGATCGCCTCGCGCGCCGTTGACTCCTGCAGGGCGCCCTGGAGCCCGGCGGAGCCGAAGCCGTCCAGAAGTCCGGTCAGGCCGGAGAGCTGGCGGCCGATGTGCGGGAGAACGAAAGCGGGGACCGACGCGACGGGCTGCGCGGAGGAGGCGACCGTCGCGGCAAAGGCCGTTCCCGTCCCCAGGGCCGCCAGGACGGCGGCCAGGATGCTTCGGCGGGCGGCGGTGAGGCGGAGATTTCGGCGCGGCATCTTCGCATAGAGAGTCTACGCGAAGAGGGTGGCTATGCCGTGTTTCCCAGGTTACGCCTGCATGACAACGGCCCTGCAAGCGAGCGCGGTCCGGGTGGCGGAGACGGCCTCGGCTTCGACCAGGTCTCCCGGGGTCCCGGGGGCGCCCAGCCGGGCCTTGAAGTAGCCTTCCGTGCGGCCGTCGGTCGCGGTCTCGAGGAGGACCCGGAAGCGCCGCCCGATCCGCCGAGCGAGCGCGCGCCGCGTCCGCGCCTCGACGAGCTCGAGGAGCCGGGCGAGGCGCTCCTCCTTGATCTGCTCGGGCGGCTCCCCGTCCATCGTCGCGGCCTCGGTGCCCTCGCGCGGGGAGAACTTGAAGCAGTAGGCCGCCTGGATGTCCGCCTCCTCGACCAAGGACAAGGTCGCGGTGAAGTCTTCCTCGGTCTCGCCGGGAAAGCCCGCGATGAAGTCGGTGGTGAGCTCGAGGCCCGGGATCAAGGCGCGCAGGGCCGCGAGCTTGTCCAGGAACTGCGCGCGGGTGTAGTTGCGGCGCATGGCCTTGAGCAGGCGGTCCGAGCCGGACTGGACCGGCAGGTGCAGGTGGGGCATGACCTGGGGAGTCTCCGCCATCGCCCGCGCCATGCGCTCGTTGAGGAAGAAAGGGTGCGGGCTCATGAAGCGGATGCGCAGGGCGCCGCTTTCGGCGCCGACCCGGCGCAGGAGCTCGGCGAAGTCCTCCCCCCCGGCGCCGCGGTAGCTGTTGACGGTCTGGCCGAGGAGCACGAGCTCGCGCGCGCCGCCCGCGACGCGCGCCCGGGCTTCGGCCAGGATCGCGTCCAGCGGGCGGTAGAGCTCGCGCCCGCGCACCGCGGGGACGATGCAGTAGGTGCAGGAGTAGTTGCAGCCGCGCATGATGGTGAGGTAGGCGCTGACCGGCGAGGCGATCGGAGCGTCGTGCTCCGGCGCCCAGGCGCCGGCGTTTTCCCGGCTCCAATTGAAGCGGCGGGCGAGGGCCGCGCCGACGATCTCGGGGTAGCTCTCGATCGACTTCGCGCCGACCACGAGGTCCACGTGCGGGAAGCGCTCCTCGATCCAGCCGCCCAGGCGCTCCGCCGCGCAGCCCGCGACGATCAGGAGGCGCGACGGGTCGCCGTCCTTCCAGGTTTTTAGCCGCCCGATCTCGGATAGGGCGCGGTCCTCGGCGTGCTGACGGACGGTGCAGGTGTTGAGGATGACCGCCGAGGCCGACTCGACGTCCGGCGCCAGCGAAAAGCCGCGGGCCAGGAGCGGCCGGGCCATCTCCTCGCCGTCGGCCACGGACATCTGGCAGCCGAAGCTGATGACGTGCAGGCGCATCTAGCGGGCGCCGTTCTCCACGACCTCGAAGTGGGTGATACGGATCTCCTCGCTCTCGCCGATCTCCCGGCTGTTGGAGTACGAAGCCAGGCGGCGCATGTCGTCGAGGCTGAAGCCGAGCCGGAAGGCGAGGCCGGGGTCGATGTCCTTGTAGAGGAGGGTGTCGACCGCGGTGATGCGCAGGATCGCGCGGGTGTTGCCGGCCTTGTCCACGAGACGGACCAGCTCCCCCTCCGCCACCTCCTGCGGGTCGTAGGCGGGGCAGGCGGTGGCGGTCTTGTGGCCGGAGAGGATCTTCGCGATCAAGGCCTCGCCGATGCCGTTGTCGCCGTGCCAGCCGAATTGGAAAGGACGCAGGCGCTTGGAGGAGCCCCGCTCGGCGGAGGATGTCACGTCGTTATTGTAGCACGCAAACTCAGGCGCGGGGCTTGGCCAGCGCCTCGCGCAGCGCCTCGAGGAGGAGCTCCGCCTCCCGGCGGGCCGCGGGGTCGAGGCCTCCGGGGCGCAGACGGGCCCGGTAGTGGAGCTCGGCCAGCTCGGGCAGGGCCGCGAGCTCCGGCCGCCGGGAGAATGCGCGCGCGGCGAACTCCCGCGGGGTCTGGTCGGGCTCGCGGGGCATGCCCCGGCGCGCGAGGAGCGCCGCCGCGGTCTCGAAGGCCGTGGGCGGCCTGCGCGCGGCGCGGCGCGCCCGCCGCCGGGCCTCCGCGGCGCCGGCCAGGACGAGCGCCAGAGCCGCCGCGATCCCTCCCGCCCGGCGCGCGCGCCGGAACGCGGCGCCGAGCCTCTCGGCCAGGGCGCCCATGCTCAGGGCGGAGCGGAAGCGGTAGAAGGTGTTGCGCTGCATGTAGCTGTCGTAGCCGATGATGTTGCGGTACCAGCTCGTCTGCAGGGCGGCGAGCCAGCGGCGGAACCGGCTGCTGACCACGCTCTCGCCGCCCGGCGGGGTGGCCTCGACCGTGATCCAGCCCTGCTCAGGGATGTAAGCCTCCGCCCAGGCGTGCGCCTGCGACTGGCGCACGTCGTAGAACCGCCCGTACTCGTTCCATTCCATGGCCAGGAACCCGGTGACCACGCGCGAGGGGATGCCCGCCGCGCGCAGCAGGATCGCCGCCGAGGTGGCGAAGTGCTCGCAGTTGCCGGTGCGGGTCTTGAACAGGAAGTCCTGGAGCGTCGAGTTCGCCTCCTCGGCGTAGAGGCTGTAGCCGTACGAGTCCCGCAGGTGGCGCTCGATGCGGCGGACGCTGTCTAAGGGGCCGCGCGAGCCGCGGGTCACCTTGAGGGCGAGGGCGCGCACGCGCGGGTCCAGGTTGCGGGGGAGCTGGAGAAAGCGCGCGGAGAGGAAGCGCTCGTAGCCGGGCGTCCCGGTGAGGAAGCCGCGCCCCTCGGCGTCGGGGGCGCCGGCGGCGAGGTAGGTCGTCCCGCCGAGATAGGACGAGCCGAGGTAGACCGTGTCGGTGTAGTCGAAGTAGGCGGCCCCCTCCTGCAGCTGGAGCGCCCGGAGGCCGCCGTAGGTGAAGACCACGTTCGAGTTGAGCGGATAGAGGGTGAACTCGAGGATCGGCCCGTGGTCGCGCTCCGCGCCGGGGAAGAAGAAGCGCTGGCCCCGGCGCGGCGCCCAGGCCTTGCCCCCGGAGCTGCGGTAGGCCCGCCCGCCGATGAGGTAGGGGAAGTCGAGGCGCTCCTTGTGCCAGTTGCGCCCGTCGAAGGAGTCGAAGGCGCTTCCCCGCAGGCGCAGGTACGGCAAGGGAGGCGCCGCCGCGCGCCAGTCGGGAAAGCGCACGCGCATCACGCGCGCGCTGGACTTGCGGATGCGCCCGAAGAAGCCCAGCGAGACGCTCTCGCTAAATCCGGTCACGAACTCGGCGCGGGGCGAGCGCGTGTCGAGGCCCATGGCGACGAAGGGGTTCATGCGCCGCAGCGGGTCGAAGCGCGGCGTGGCGGCGAAGGCGAGCCCCGCGAGCGCCAAGCAGGCGGCCGTCAGCCCGGCGAGGGCTCGGCTCCCTAGGGGAGCGCCGCCCGTGGCGAGGCGGCACCAGTGGGCGTAGACGCCGGCGAAGACGAGGAGGACGGGGAAGTAGGCGAGGCTGATGGTCTGGCCGGAGACGAGGAAGAAGCCGAGGAACCCGATCAGGAGGCTCTCGCGCAGCGCCTGGCGGGTCTTCGGGTTCAGGGACTGGTGAGCCAGCAGGTAGGCGACCAGGTAGGTGTTGGCCAAGGTGACGCCCACCAGGCGCCAGCTGAACATGGTGGAGAAGATGAGGACGAGGACGCAGAGCCAGTCCCAGAAGCGGCGCGGCAGGCGCGGCCCGCCGTAGCGGTCGATCAAGGCTCCGGCCGCCAAGGCCGCCAGGAGGGCCGCGAGGACCGCGGGCGAGGCGTCCTCGATCAAGAACAGCGAGCCGGCGATCACCACCGACGCCAGGTGGAAGGCGGTCACCTCCTCCGGCCGGGGAGGCGGCGGGGCCGTCGGAGACGGAGCTTCCGGCGGCGGCGCGCCCCGCGGACGCTTTCCGGCGCCGAGCAGCGCCAGCGCGCGCAGGAGGACGCGCAGGTGCGCGGGGCCCTTCCCGAAGTCGACGTCCCCCTCGCTCGAGAGGAGCCGCACCTCGGCCCCCGCCTCGATGTGCGCGCGGCAGGCCGCCGCGGCGGCCTCCACGGCGGCGTCGGAAGCGGCGGCGTCGACCCGGACGCTCACGCGCCGGCCCCGGTTCTCCGAGAGCTCGGCGACGAAGGGCTGGCCCATCCGCGCGGTGGCTTTCCAGTGGATGCGGCTCATGCCGTCGGAGGGGTCGTAGGGCCGCACGCCGGATATCTCGTCGGAGCCGCCGCGCCGCGCGGAGCCGCCCTCGGCCGCCTCCCCCGAGGCCGTCTGCGACGCCGCGTCGGCCGCGCCGCGCCGTCCGCGCGGGAGCGCCAGGCCGGCCGCGTCCTCCCGGACCGCGCTCGCCCGCAGCAGCCCGAACGGGTGCGAGCTCTCGACGCGCACCGGCGGGAGCACGTTCCAGCCGCGGAAAGGCAGGCAGGCCGATACGGTCCCCCAGGCCTCGGCGGCCGGCGGGATCTCGTCGACGCGGAACTCCTCGGCGCCCAGCGTCACCCGCAGGGAGCGGGCGGCGAGGCGGCCGGCGTTGCGCAGGCGCACGCGCACGAGCACGGGGACGCCCGCCGCGGCCCCCTCCGGGACCTGCGGCTCGATGGCGAGGCCGCGCAGGCTCCAGCGCAGGACGACGGCCGAGACGACGAAGGCCGCGAAGAGGATGCTATAGAGCAGGTAGAGCA
>DATLOS010000560.1:0-5720 GCA_035536155.1 Elusimicrobiota bacterium | reverse complement strand
CACGGCGCCCAGCGGCGGGGCCCGGAGGGCCGGGAGGCCGTGGCCCAGCCGCGCGAAAGGGGCGAGCTCGCGCAACCGATAGAGGCGCCCCCCGTGTCCGCTCCGAAAGAGGCGGTCCTCTGCGGCGGCGTCGCGCCAGCTCAGGGCGGTCGGCGCCTCGGGCACTCTGGGCTCGGGCGCCAGCGCCTTGGACCCGGGCGCCCGCGCCTTGGATTCGGGGGCCGCCGCGGGCCCGGATGACTCGCGCGGAACCTTTGCGGTGAGCCGAGGATACATCGCCATTTCCAGGCCCTCGTCCCGTTCAGTTCTGGCAGCGCAAAAAAGCCAGCCGCAGGAGCGGGGCGAGAGCTTGCCGGCAGCTTCGGCGCTCACGTCGAGTAGCGCAGCACGGCGCTGCCGTCGGTGATCAGGAGGAAGTTGATGGCGACCGCGACGACCTGGAGGTCGATGGAGGTGGTGGAGGTCATGTAGGTCGAGGCCCACTTGAGGTAGGTCTCGCGGGCGCGCGAGATGTTCAGGTGGCCCGAGGGCTGGTAGCTCCGCGGGAAGAGCGCCATGTTCACGAACAGGGCCCCGACGTCGTAGGGCGTCGTGAGGGCGGTCCCGCCGTAGTTGAAGGGGAGGTACTGGTTGAAGAAGGTGTCCTGGAAGTTGTCGTAGATCGTGATGCCGTGGGACGTGAGCGTGAGCGCGTCGACGGTCGGCACGGGCAGGTAGTAGTGGTCGGGCGTGACGGGCCCGATGCTGCTGCCCAGCGCGGCGGCGGCGACGCCGGAGGGCGTCTCGGCGAGCGAGGGCGCGGGCGCGGTCGCGGTGACGTTCTTCGTCATGCGGTGCCAGTCGCGCCAGACGCTCTGGTTGCCGCCGTTCACGAAGCCGCCGGTGCCGACGGTGACGGGCGTGATGTTCCAGCGCGGCCGCATGCCGATGAACATGTACTCGACGGGCCACTTGAGCTGGGACAGCAGGACCTCGCCGGTCCCCGAGGAGTTGACGTTCTGGATCTGCTCGCGGTAGACGCGGATGAGCGAGAAGCCGATGCGCTTGATGTAGATGTCGTGGATCTCGGGGTTGACGAAGATGGTGTTGATGTAGAGCTCCATTTTCTCGATCGAGATCGTAGACTGCCCCAGCAGCTGGAAGATGGGGGTGTAGGTCTTCGTGCGCAGGGCCGTCGGCCCGCCGGCCGGCGCGGGCGACACGGGGTCGGTGATCGTCTCGAGGAAGATCGACGGGACCTCGAAGGTCAGGTTCTGCTGGGTGTTCAGGTCGATGCTGATGAAGCGCTGGCCGAAGGGGATCGAGACGGAGGGGATCGAGAGGCGCACGTCGTCGTTGAACCAGAAGCGCAGCTTGTTCCAGATCTCGAGCGGCGCCTGGATCGGCTTGGGCGTCTGCGGCCCGTTGACCCAGCTCTCCTTCATGCGCGCGACGTCGACCTGGACGGCGCCGGGCGTGTCGAGGTACGTCAGCGCGGTGATGGTCGAGGAGGAGAGGCCGTTGATGTTCGGCGAGGACTGGCCGACGGCGGGCGTGAAGAGGCCGACGGACTGGTTGCTCTGGCCCGTGCCCTGCTTGCCGATGACGCCGGCGGGCGTGTTGGGGTCGGCGTCGGTCACGACGGCGGCGCGGACCGGCCCGTAGCCGTCCTGGGCGACCTCCTGGCCGACGAGCCGGTTGAAGCCGTCGCGCTTGTTCGGGTTGACGGTGAACTTCTCGAGCATCGTCGGCACCATGGTGTCGTACTGGTCGAGCGGGTTGCCGTTGACGTCGAACTTGACCATGTTGAAGAGCAGGTTGCCGGGGAACTCGGCGTAGCGCGTGAAGTTGCGGTAGTTCAGCCGCACAGAGGGCGCGGAGGCGACGCCCGCCACGAGCACGGCGCCGGTGTAGTCCACGATGTTGTAGAAGGTGTTCGTCGCGGTCGCGCCGGTCGCGGTCTGGCCGTTCAGGGGGAAGACCGACGGCGCGCTGCCGGAGCCCGCGGCTTGCAGCGGCGTGAGGCCGGCGTTGCCGCTGAACTGCGACAGGCGCGTGCGGCAGACCATGTCGTAGAAGAAGTCCCCGAACTGGGGAATGCTGAAGGTCACGCCACCGCCCAGGGTCGGGTTGCCCGACTGGGGGCGGACCTTGTTATCGCTTGTACCGGGCGGTCGCAGTGCGACCGCCTCCACGAGTTCTGGGGCCGTACCCCCTCCTCTCGCGGCACGCTTTCGCGTGGGGCTAGACTATATCTTAAGGGCGCGCCTGCGCGCCCCCACGGTCATTTAGTCGTTGAACTGCACGCTCGGGTGGGTTTGGAGACCCGCGTTCGTTCCCGAGTCGCTTGGCTGCGGATTGCCCATTGTGCCATCTTCCAGGTTTTTACCGTGCCCCCGCAGCGCCGGCCCATGGTCGGCGCTGAGGTTTTACGGAGTTTCCCCCGGGTTCCGCTGCGCGCATCGCTGCCGCAGGGTGGTACTGGAAGCTTTAGGGTTTTCCCGCAATTTGGCCATGTCGCGGGCGCAGATTACGGTTTGTTCTGCGCCCACTTGCCCGCGCTTTTACGCGGACACGAGCCTAACTTTTGACTCGTAGCCGATCGCCGCGAACGGCTTGAAGTGCGAGTTCACGTACAGGATGTGCGTGCGCTCCAGATCAACCAGCGTGGGCGTGATGTCGGCCTTGCCGGCGCTCTTGCGAGTGCACATCACATCCTTGATTCGCTGATTGAGCAGCTTCGTTGCCATGATCATGCGATCGGCCTTGCCGTCGTTCGCGATCAGCTTGAATACCGCACCTGCTGACATCCCGGCTGTCGCACTATTGACGCGCGCAGAATCGCGGCAAAACCAAAATGGTCAGCCGAGGCTGCGCTCGCCGCACTCGCGAGGGCTGGAAGGCGCGCCTCTGCGGCAGAGGGGCCCCGCGGAGACGGCCCGGCGCGGCGCCCTGTGAGCGCGGCGGGCGGGCCAGTCCGCGGCCCAATAGGATGGCCCTCACGGCGAAGGAGATCTGCCGGACGATCCGCCTCGTCCCGGCGCTACGCGACGCCATTCGGGACCACGCCCTCGCGATCGACGACCGGATCCGGCGCGCGCCCGGGGCCCTCGGGGCCAACTGCGTGGTCCACGAGCTGCCGGCGAGGTTCATGATCTCGGGCCTGTCCAACGCGCAGGCGCAGACGGTTATCTACTCGACGATCCTGCGGAGCCTGACCAAGCGCGGGTTCGACGTCCGCATCCGCATCGAGGACCTGCGAGCGTACCTCTACATCCGCTGGTTCACCGAGCTGAGCGTCGCCGAGGACGACGCCATGGTGGCGCTGATCAGGGCCCACAGCATCAAGCCCGACGAGGTCGGGGCGTTCATGGGCGGCGAGGGCGGCCCCCGGGCGACCGACGCGCCGAAGGCTGCGAAGCCGTTTTCTTTGGCCGGCCCGGCCGCGCGGAAGCCGCAGCCCCGCGGCGGCATCGCGACCCGCCCGCAGCCGGCGGCGGCGCGGAAGGGGCCCTCGCCGGCGGAGGTCGCCCTCCTCGGCGCGGGGGCGACCTAGGCCGGCCCGTCGGCGCCCAGCCCGGCCGGCGAGCGGCAGGCGACGAGGAGGCTGAGGTCGCGCAGGGATTGCTTGACAGAGACCAGCTGCGCGGCCAGGATCACCAGGATCAGGAAGAGCACGCCCGTGGCGAGGTCGGGGCCGACGAACGAGGGCAAGCCTGCGAAGGGCCCGGGCGCGAACGAGTCCCGGGGCATCACCTGGGCCTCGTCCTGGGTCACCATCGGGAACGCCTGGAACGGCCCGGGCCCGCCGCGGCGGGGCCGCTGCGCCTCGGTGGGGACGAAGCGGGACCAGAACGGCCCCGCCTGCGGGTTGAAGCGCATCGGCCGCGGGTCCCAGTCCACGTCGTCCACCGCCGGCCGGCTCCGGCGGCTGCTGACCACGCCCCCGTAGAAGCCCTCGCGCCCGGCGGCCCCGCGCGCGTAGCCAGGCCCGGCAGCCGTCCCCGGCGCGTAGCCGGGCCCCAGCGCGGGAAAGCCCCCGCAGCCGGGCGGCGGATCCGGCCAGCGGGCGCCGGCGCCGCGCTCCGGCTCTTCGAGCAGCGACACCCGGCCGGCCTCCTCGGGGACGAAGAAGAGGCCGGGGTCGTGAGCCGGATCGTTCGAGGCCCAGTCCATCGTATCGGGCGGAACAAAAACGCGTTGCGGCTCAGATGTCGTCGAGGCGGCGCTGGGCGTCCGAGTTCCGGATCGAGGCCATCGCGGCCCGCGGGTCCTCGACGCGCGGCGCGAGCCGCGGGTCGTGGTTGAGGCCGGCGTCGCCCCGCTGGCGGCCCTGCTGCCGCGGGTACAGGAAGATGCTGGGCAGCAGCTCCACGGCGATGCGGGTCAGCGGCCCGATCTTGCTGTACGTGAAGACCTGCCCCACGACCTGCGAGGTCTCGAGGCGCATGCGGTTGAGCTTCGTGTAGACGACGGAGGAGAAGCCGCGGTAGTCGGGCTTCCAGCCGAGGTAGGGGATCGCGCGCTCGCCGTCGAAGACGTCGCCGAGGATCTCGGCGCCGCCCACCAGGATCTCCTCGGCGACGCTCGCGCAGCGCATGTTGTCGTTCTTCAGGGAGAGGGCGTGCAGGGCCTGGTCGATCTCGTCGGCCGGGCTGTCGATGGAGAGCGGGCCGATGGCCGAGCAGTCGACGCCGTCCTCGTCCAGGGCCTGGCGGAGCTGCGAGATCTTGTTCAGCTTCAGGGCCTTGTCGTCGAAGATCTGCGCGCACGGCGCGCCGCGCGTCTCGCCGCGCAGGCCGGCGAGGGCCGCCTGCACGCGCAGCTTCTGGGCGTCGGCCGGTGCCGGGCCGGCCAGCGGCGGCGCAACGTCGACCGCCGGGCGGACGCTGAGCCGCTTCTTCGAGGCCGCAGCCGCGGGCGAGAGGCCGAGCTCGGCGTCGAGCCGGGCGATGATGTCCTCGACCTTGTCGTCGTCGTACGCAGGGGCGGCCTCCGGCGCGGCCGCGGCCTCGTCCTCCTCCGAGTCTTCGTCGTCCTCCTCGTCGTCCTCCTCGTCGTCCTCTTCGGTCGGCGCGGGCGCGGGCGCCGGCGCGGGCGGAGGCGGCCGCCGCGCGCGCGGCGGGGAAGGCGGGCGTGCCGGCGCGAAGGCCGGCAGGTCGGGCTCGGGCGCCGGGGCCTTCTGGTCGGCGCCGGGCGCGGGGCCCGCCGGCGCGCCCTGCTCCGGCGGGCCGCCCGCGTCGTCGAGCAGGCTGATCCCGAGCTCGCCGGCGATGCGGTCGAGGTCGGCGGTGAACGCGCCCAGCTCGTCGTCGATGGCCGGCGGGCGCTCGGCCTTCGCCGGGGCCGCGCGCCCCATGATCTGCTGTTCGGTCTCCCGGAGCGGGACCCCCGGGCGGAGGTGCTGCGGATTCATCAGCATCGTCAGGCCCGCGAGGTTCGCGGCGTCCTGGCGCACGATCCGAGGGCCCTTCTCTTCGGCCGGGCCGGGGCGGCGGGCCTCGGCCGAGCTCTGGGCTGACCTGAGCCGGCCCTGTTCGCGCCCTTTTTTCGCGTGCGGGCGCGGCTTCCGGGCACTGGCGGTGCGGCTCATGCCTTGGCGGCGCGAGCCCTTTTTCAATAGCCGGCGGCGCAAAAGCGGCGCGTCGGTCAGTCGTGCAGCAGCGCGTAGAGCTCATCGAGCTCGTCCGTCTCCCCCGGCGGGGAGCCCGGCCCGAGCCCCGGCCCTGCCGGCTTCGGCT
>DATLOS010000559.1:0-6985 GCA_035536155.1 Elusimicrobiota bacterium | reverse complement strand
CAGGACGGCGTGCTCACCCTCTCCGGGGAGCACAAGGAGGAAAAAGAGGAGAAGAGCAAGGGCTACCTGCGCCAGGAGATGAGCTGCGGCTGCTTTTCGCGCAGCTTCATCCTCCCGACCGGCGTGCACCCGGAGAACCTGAAGGCGTCCCATAAGGACGGCATGCTGACGGTGACGGTGCCCAAGCTGGACCAAGGCAAGAGCCGGGGGGTCAGCGTCAAGATCGACTGACCCGGACGCGGCCTGAGCGTGCGAAAGGGAGCCCCGGGGCCTTCGAAGCCCGGGGCTCTCGAGCATAAAGGATTTACAACCCCTCCATCGGCTCGGGGAGCTCCCTCGTGCCAACATGATCGAGCGACTTACTAAGGAGAGCGGACCATGAAACCAGCCTCGATCATCGTCTTATCGGCGCTCCTCGGCGCCGGATTTCTCTCCGGATGCGCGTTCCTGAACCGCGACCCCGGCCCGAGGTTGAGCGCCAGCCCCGCGATCCCGGCGGCCGAGGGACACGCGAAATTCGGGTCCGCGCCCAACGGGAATACGAGCATCGACTTGACGGTGAAGCACTTGGCCGATCCCCGGAAACTGACGCCGCCGGCCAACAACTACGTCGTCTGGCTGCGCGCCAGCGCGGAAGCGGCCGCGCAGAACATCGGGGCGCTCACCGTCGACAAGAACCTCGTCGGCAGGCTGACCACCGTCACCGGCCTGCGCACCTTCGACCTTTTCGTAACCGCCGAGACCTCGGGGCAGGTGCAAAAACCCTCGGGACAGCCGCTGCTTTGGACCAGCCACAGCAACTGACCCCGGCGGTCGCGGTGTCCGCGCTCTTGCTTTGGCTCGGGCCGGCCGGAGCGTGCCTCGGCCAGATCGATTCCACGAGGCAAAGGCTGGCGGAGTTCGGGTGGGATCATCCGCTGTCGGGCGCCGGGCCGACGGCGGGCTACGCCTTTTTCTACCTGAACGAGCCGGACTATCTGCGCAAGGGCTCGGCCCTGCGGCTGGCGGTGGCCCCCGTTTATGCCGACGGCGAGTACGGCATCGGAAAGGCGTTGGGGCCCGACACCGACCTCGCCCTGGGCCTGGCCGGAGGGGGCTTCGAGCAGGATCATGCCGAGGTTCGGGACGGCCACTATTTCCGCGAGGAGTCGTTCCACGGGAACGGCGCCAAGGGCTCGATCAGCGTCTACCACCTCTTCGACCCCGGCCGGATGATCCCTTTCAGCGCCGTCCTGCGCGAGAGCGTCGCGTATTCGAGCTTCGAACGCACGAGATACACGACCTCGGATTTCGTCCTGCCGTCCGATCACGTGACCTACGTGACGCGCGCCGGCCTGCGTTTCGGCGGCGAACGGCCGACGATGCCGCCCTCGGATGCCCTCGAGGTCTCCGCTTGGTACGAAGGACGCTTCCGGAACCATCAGGGCCCCTACGGCCTGTCGGGTGACCGCGTGCTCCAGCCCGCGTCGCATTTCGGGTGGCTCAAGACCGTGCTGGTGCACGTGCTGCCCTCCGGCCGGCGCTTTGGCTTCGGGATGTCCGCCGGCACGAGCATCGACGCGGACCGCCTCAACGGATTCGGGTTGGGCGGGTTCCTGCCGCTGACCTCGGATTTCCCGGAGGATATCCCCGGCTATTACAACCAGGAGCTCACCGCCCGGCGCTTCCTCCTTTTCTCCGGCCAGTACGGCGTGCCGGTCGACCGAGCGAAGCGCTTCATGGTCAACGTGTTCGGGGCGTTCGCGCTGGTGTCGTACGTCCCGGGCCTCGAGCAGCAAGGCCCCTCCAACTCCGGCGCCGGGATCGGCCTGCAGTACGAATCGGACAGCCACGCCTGGAACGTCCTTCTCGCCTACGGCTATGGCATCAACGCCGAGAGGTCCGGCGCCCGCGGGTCCCATAGCGTCGGCTTGACGCTTCAGTTCGATCTGCTGGCGGGGAAGCACCCGCCCCGGCCGGCCACCGTGGCGCCGTTGCCCGTCTTCAAGCCGCTTATCCCGGTCGTTCCGCTGCGCTAGACCTCTCCGAGGCCGATCGTCGCGCAGACGTGCCGGCGCAGCCGCAGCCCGCCGGATCAAAGTCGATATGATACAATCGCCTCTGTTCCGCCCGGACCCAGCTTTTGGAGAGGTGGGTGAGCGGTTGAAACCAACGGTTTGCTAAACCGTCGTACGGGGTTTACCCTGTACCGAGGGTTCGAATCCCTCCCTCTCCGTGGATTTTGAGGTCTCTCGCCCTCGCCGCCCTGGCCTTGGCCGCCCGCCCCGCGGGGGCCCAAGTCTGCGCCCAAGCCACGGTCGTCTGCTCCTGCGGCGCGTCCGTCCGCTGCGCCGGCCTCAGCGCCGACGCCGTTTCCGCCTCCTGCCAAGCCGCCTGCTCTCGCCCCATGCCCGCGGCGATCTCGCCGGAGGAGGCCCAGCGCCAGCGCGAGGAGCAGGAGGAGCGCCAGCGGCAGCTCCGCGAGGAGCAGGAGCGCCGCATCCGGCAGCGGCGCCTGCGCCTGGAGGAGAAGCGCGCGCGCGAAGCCGCGGAACTCCACCAGCGCCAGGAGAGCTTCGAGGAGGGCAAGCAGGCGGCCCTGCAGGAGCTCAAGGGCGACGCGCCCGCCGCGAGCGCGAGCCCGGGAGCGTTCGGCCTCAAGGGCGTCGACACGCCGGACTCCGGCCTCAAGCGGCTCCACGCCGAGGCGGCCCCGGTGTTTCGCACCGCGGCCGGCCAGCTCCACTGCGCCGCGTCCATCGCGCGAAAGGAGTTCTCGGCGGCCGCCCGGCCGGACCTGCGCGCCCAGGACCTGCAGAAGATCCGCTTCTACGCCGACCAGGCCCGCAACGCCCTGGGCGGCCGGCCCGTCCAGGGCGGCTGCGAGGCGGCGGACTCGCCCCTCGTGTTCCACAAGAGCATCGCCGGCTACAAAGAGACCTACTCCGAGCTCCAGGACATGATCGTGGAGCAGGCCGAGGTCAAGGTGCATGCCGTGGAGGACCGCCCCAAGCTCCAGCGCAAGGCGCAGGAAGCCCGCGCCAAGGTCCAGGAGCTCGAGGGCAAGCCGGAGAAAGAGGACCCGAAGCTCGCCTTGGAGAAGGCTCGCGCCGCGCTCAAAGAGGCCGAGCGCGCCGAGGAGGATGCCCGCGCGGCCGAGAAGAAGGCGGACGAGGCCCTGGCCAAGCTGCAGCAGGCCGAGGAAAAGATCACGAAGGAGCCGGAGAAGGCGGACGAGCTTTTCGACCAGATGTTCGGGGAAAAAGACGGCGCGCGCAAAGGAGATTGAATTCATGATGCGTATCATCGGCCTCTCTCTCGTCTCGGTTTTTCTGCTGCTCCCGGCGGGGTCGGCGCGGGCGGCGCTCAAGACAAAGGCGAACTGCACTTCGCCCGCCAACGACGTCCAGTTCGCCTGCCCCAAGGGCTGGAAGACGGCCAAGGACGCCGAGAGGGACGTCTTCTACCAGCTCAACTACCGCGAACCCTCCGACCCCCGGTACAAGCTCAACCTGCGCTGGTACCAATCCAACTCCATCCATAAATTTAACGACGGCCGGATCATCTCTTACGACGGCGCGAACGATTTCATCAATCAAGTCATGCGCGACGATTATCCCGTCACCGCGTATCTCCAGATGGTGGAGCCGGTCGAGGCGAACGGGATGAAGGCCCAGGCCTTCATCATGGGCCTCATCATGCGCTGGTCGCCCGGCGTGGTGGGCTCGACCTGGGGCAACCTCAACGACCCCGCCGATCCCGCGGTCCGAAAGGGCCAGGGAAACGACGTCTCGTCCTATTACGCCGCCTCCGAGGACACCCTCCACGCCTACACGGTGATCCCGGCCCACGGAGGGTTCTACGTCCTCCTCTATGCCGCCCCGCTGTCGGGCTTCGCCGCCCATGAGGAGGAATACCTGGCCATGGCGGACACCTTCGAGATCCTCTCCAAGGAAAGGCAGCTCCCGAAGGCCGAGCCCGCCGCGGGGGAGGCGCCGGAACCTCTGCGCACGGTGCTCGACCGCCAGGTCGCCCGGATCCCGAAGTCCAGAGGCGAGGACCTGGACTTCTTCCTCGCCACCATCCAAGACAAGAAGCAGGCCCACTACTGGGCCCTGCGCGCATTCGGATACAACGCCATGAGCCCCGTGTCCTACCAGAACATCGAGGAGGTGGGGGCGCGCCGCCTCTATCCCATCTTCGACGCCCTCATGGACGAGGACAGCCAGACCCAGGAGACGGCCGCCACCAGCCTCCTCATGATGGGCGTGGCCAACCACGGCAGCGGGCCGCGCCTCTCCTTCCGCGAGCCCCGCGTCATCGAGACGTTGGTCCACTGCCTGAAGTCGCAGTCGTCGAACGCCCGCAGGGACTGCGCCGAGATGCTCGGCGTCGTCGGCGACAAGAGCGCCACCCTCCCGCTCACGGCCCTGCTCAAGGACCCGGACACCGACGTGAAAAAAAGCGCCGCCGGCGCCTTGGGGCGGGCGATGAAATACCTCAAGGACAACCGCCCGGTGCCGGGCCTGATCGCCGCCCTGAAGGACGCCGACCAATCCGTCCGCTCCGACGCCGCCCGGGCCCTGGAGAGCGCCGCCGAGGCCAAGGACGCGCGCCTGCCTGTCCCGCTGTTCGAGGCCTATTCCCTGGACCGGAACCTTTCCGTCCCGGACGAGATCAAGCAGCTCAACAACTCCTCCGAGGCGCAGGCTCTGGCGCAGAAATGGAAGGAGGTCTCGGAGCAGTCCGGCGAGGCCCGCGAGGAGGCCGGCGACGCCCTCGGGGCCCTGAAAGGCTACGCCGCCGAGCTCAAGGAGCATCCCAACGACCGGGCCCTGCGGGAGAAGATCATCGCCCTGGCCGTGAGCATGAACCCCAAGCCCCGCGCCCCCGAGGAGGTCGACGAGCTGGAGGGCCAGGCCGTCGCCGCCTTCAAGGGCGCCCAGTCGCCCGCCGACTTTGGAGACGCCGTTAACGCGTACAAGAAGGCGCTCCTTCTGGCGCCCTGGGCGGCCAAGGATTACTTCAACCTCGGGGTCGCCCAGGAAAAGGCCGGCAGCCCGGAGGACGCCATCGAGAGCTTCCGCTACTATCTCCTGGCCGCGCCGGACGCCGAGGACGCCAAGGAGGTCCGCGCGCGCATCGGCGGCCTCAAGTACCAGGCCCAAAAGGCCTCGGCGTCGGGAGGGAGCGAGCGGCCGGCCCAGGGGAACGCCCAAGCCGCCGCGGAGCTCCTGAGCGCCTTCAAGAAGAACGCCCCGGGGCGCTATTACCACTGGAGCGTCTGCAGGGGTCTGTCGGGCGGCGGGAGCCTGTTCGCCGCCGTGAGCCGGGCGGACGGCTGCACCTACGCGGAATACCTGGGGAGCAACTGGTTCGTGAATCCCGGCGCGGGGGAGTTCCGCTATCCGGCCGACGGCACCATCGAGTTCTGGCACCTCTCGGGCGATTCCGCGCACATCCTGATGAAGGGAACGCCGAAGGGCTCGCGCCTTGAGGACATCGAGTGGCTGCGCTGCGACGGGCAGACGATGGAGTGCAACGCCCCCGAATGGGTCTACATCACTCCCAACTTCGATCATCTCACCCTCAGCACCAACCGCCCCGTCAACGACGCGGCCTCCGACAAGGAAGCCAAATACCGATATGGGGCCTACCATTAGGCGCGGCGGCCGCGCGGCGGCGGCCGCGCTGGCCCTGGCCGCGGCCGGCGCCGGCCCGGCCCGCGGCGCCGACGCCCCCTTGCCCCCGGAGAACACGGCCCCGCGCCCGAGCTCCGTTTGGAGCAACCCGCTGGCGGAGCTGGGCCGCCGCTTGGAGCGGGAGCTCGACGAACTGCGCAAAAGCCGAGGCCAGTTGATGTCCGCCGAGTCCGGCCTGCTGGCGGCCGGCAAGACCGCGGCGCGATCCGCCGCGGGGTCCTCGGCCGCCGAGGACTATGCGCGCGGAGCCGCGGACTCGAAGGTCGCCGCGCCCGTGGCGGCGGACGCCTCCGGGAAATCCGCCGGCGCGCTGCTCGGATTGGAGCGCAAGCTCGAGGAGACGCGCCGCGGGATCAGGCGGGCCGACGACCTGATCGCGCGCGGCGAAAAGCAGCGGGGCGCGCTGGCGGACCTTCCCGGCCGCGACCAGCTCCCCAAGAACGGGCATGCGCTTTTCCGCGCCGTCGCCGGCCAGGTCCATTTCGAGTACCCGGCGGGAGTGAGCCCCGAGAAGCCCGGCGACGTCCCGCCGGGGACCCGCATCCGGACCGGCCCCGGGGCCAGCTTCCTCCTGTTCATGGAGGACGAAAGCGGCCGCGTCACGGGCATCCTGGTCGGACCGAACACCGAGTCCTTCACCTACGACGGGCCGGAGAAGTCGCCGACGCTGTTTCACCTGCTCAAGGGCCGCCTACATTATCTGCGCGCGTGCGCCTACCGGGACACGGAGCGCTGCCGCCTTCTAAAGGAGCAGGAGACCCCGCCGAAGTTCGAATCCGGAGGCGGCATCGGCACGATCGGGGGGACCGAGTTCGACCTGTATCGAGAGGGGACTGGATCCGCCCACCTTCGGCCCTATTCCGGCTCCATCGAGATGGCCGCCGGGGCCGCTGAGCGCGAGCTCCCCGCCGAGCAGCGCTGGTGGGATGGGGACGCCGAACCCGCTCCGGCTCCGAGCGCGGCGGAGGCGGCCCTGTTGCGCGTCGAGTCCGTCCGAGGGAAGGCCTGGATCGAGGGCCCGGGCGGACGCCGCGAGGCGGCCGGGCCGGGGGCGACTTTGGACCGAGGGGAGGCGCTGCGGACCGAGGCCGGGGCGCGCGTCCGAGCGTCCGTGAAGGACGGCTACCGCCTCTGGCTCGACGGAGCCTCGCGCCTCGAGGCCTCCACCCAGGGAGCCTCCGACGCTCCCCTGTACGCCCTCTGGGAGGGGAGGCTGCACGCGGAAGGCGGCGGCGCGGAAGAATCCCCCAAGTTCCTCGTCCCCAACGCCGTCCTCTCGCCGGAAAAAGCCGACTTCGACCTGA
>DATLOS010000558.1:0-3231 GCA_035536155.1 Elusimicrobiota bacterium | reverse complement strand
GCCCTCGTCGCCTACAACTACTTCACCACCCGGGCCAACCGCTTCGCCGAGGAGCTGGGCTGGGTCGCCGACGAGGTCCTCGACGCGCTGACCGAGCGCGCCCGCTGACATGCCCGGCAACTTCCGGCGCCGGCACCCCATCGCGGAGATGAACCTCATCCCGCTCATCGACATCTCCCTCATTCTCGTCATCATCTTCATGGTGCTCACGCCCGTCCTGGTCCAGTCGCAGCTGACCGTGCGCCTTCCGGTCTCGAAGGAGGGCGCGCCCGCCGCCGCGGAGACGGCGCTCCGGGTGCAGATCGGCGCGCGGGGGGAGATGACCCTCGACGGCCGCCCGGTCTCGCTCGCCGGCCTGGAGAGGGAGCTCACGCTGCGCTTTGGCCGCTCCGCGCAGAAATCGCTCCTCGTGCAAGCCGACCGCACCGTCCCCATCGAGAGCGTCGTGGGCGTGCTCGACGTGGCCAAGCGCCTCGGCGTGGGCAAGCTCGGCATCGGCGTCACGCCGAAGTAGCCATGCTCGAAGGCCTCAAGCCTTTCCTGGCCCGCTCCGCCGCGGTGCACGGCGCGCTCCTGTGCGGGGCCTTCGCGGGCGGGCTGCGGCTTCCCTCTCGTCCTAAGGAGGAGGTCTACCGCATCGACTTCATCGGGCCCACCGCGGGCATCCTCAACCGGGAGAAGGAGGCCGGCGGGGCCGGGCCCGCGCCCGCTGCCGCTCCGGAGCCGCCGGCCAAGCCGCCCCCGCAGACCGACCCCGACGCTTTCTCGCTGCGCCGACGCGTGTCGCGCCTTCTGCCGCGCCCGACCTTCCTCGGCAGCTCGCTGCCCAAGCCCTCCGCACTTTCCAAGTCGGAGAGACCCGTCGCCTCCTCGGCGCCTGGACCGGCTTCCACCGGCAACGCCGGGGCAAGCGCACCGAACGGCTCAGGCGGGGGTTCGGCCTCCGTCGCGGCCGACATGCCGGACTTCCCTTTCCCGTGGTATCTCTCGCGCCTGCGCGCGGCGCTCTGGGAGCGCTGGTCCGCCCGCTCCGTCCAGGGAACGGGCTTGTGCGCCGTCTCCTTCTCCATCCTGCGCGACGGGCTCATGACCGACCTGCGCGTGGCCTCGACGTCGGGAGACGAGTCCTTCGACTACGCGGCCCTTTCCGCGGTGCAGGCCGCGGCGCCCTTTGCGCCCCTGCCGGACGGCTTCGCCGACTCCTTCCTCAAGGTCCGCGTCGAGTTCAAGTCCTAGCCGCGCCGCTCAAGGATAGAGCTTCGTGAAGTACTTGGGCGTCGTCTTCGGCCAGATATAGCCGCCCGCCGAGCTCACCCGCGCCCGGACGTAAGGCTCCTCGAGGGCGAAGTCGTAGCCGAAGTAGTTCTTGGGCGGGATCCAGTGCTGCTTGACCACGTAGCCGTTCTCCAGCGTGCGCAGGTCGTCCTTCGGGACCGTGGCCAGCTGGAACAAGCCGGTGCCGTTGAAGCCGAAGGCGCCCTGGAGCTCGCCCGAGTAGTTCTGCCCCTGGATGGTGACGATCACGGGGCAGTGCTTGAAGCCGTGCGCGAAGTGCATGCGCACGGTGATGTTGCCGAAATCCTGGGCCGGCTCCGTCCCGCAGCTGCTGGGGCCCCCGGGACAGTCCGACTGCGAGGCCTCGCCGTTTTCGCCCTGCAGGTTCAGCCACAGCGACTTGCGCAGCAAGGTGTGCTCCTGCTGCGTCGCCCGGTCGAAGAGGAGCTTCTGCGAGGCCGCCACGTCGCCCAGCCATTGGTACACGCTGATGTAACCCACGGCCTCCTGCTCCGCCTGGTTCATCGAGACGGCGGGCGTGCCGGGCAGATGCATGTGCAGGATGCCGAAGTCGAGCGGCGGGTCGTCGACGTTGGCGTAGGCGCGGCCGGGACCGAACTGGATGCCCCACTCGCGCTGGTCGGGATCGACCGCGCCCGGAAATCCCGGGAACAGCCCCGCGGAGTAGAACTGGTCCCAGCTGCCGCTGTAGATCTCCTGGAAGATGCGCTCCGGGAAGACGCCGTTGACGTAGGACATCCGGTTGAGGAGATCGGTGTACTGGTTCATCTCCAAGGACGCGCCCGCGTCGAGCGCGAACTGGTGGCGGATCTTCTCGCGCGAGAGACGCGCCACCTCGAAGATCAGCACCACGAAGAGGAAGATCATGGGGAACGCGAGCAGGCCCGGCATGAGGATCTGGCCCCGCTCCGAGCGCGCGCGCGCCTTCATCAGTACTTCTCCCCGAAGTAGGTCGCCCGGTTGTCGGTCACCCGGTCCTCGATGGCGCAGACGCCGCACTCCAAGGACGAGTCCGCGTTGCGCTTGGTCTCGAGCAGCTGCCCGACGGACTCGCTGGTCAGGAGGCGCTGCCCGTCGTAGGTGTTCATCGGGACGGCCGAGCTGGTCTTCTGGAGCTTCCTCCAGCCCGAGTCCTTGGCGTACTGGCGCAGCGACTTGAGGAGGTCGCCGTCCGCCAGCATGGCCTCCGCCATGTCCTCGGTGCTGGCGCCCTTGGGGACCTCGCGTTTGGCCGCCCCGTCGGCGGCGCGGAAGTCCTTCGAGGCGGGGACGTCCTGGACCTGCCCGAAGGCTCCCAAGTGGCGCGCGCGCTCGGCGCGGATCTGGTTCGCCTTCGAGTCGCGCTTGCCGCCCACGCCGGGATAGGCCGGGCCGTAAGGCGACGCGTCCTCGGAGCCCTCGCGCGCGACGCGGGTGCGGTCCATCCCCGCGACCGAGCCCGACAACAGGGACGACTCCAGGCCCTCGACGGCCTTGGCGGAGCGGCCCTTGAGCTCGTCGGGACGGAGGATGCCGCCCAGCGAGGCGCTCTTGCCCGGCGCGGCCAGCGAGCCGGCGGGCACGCGCGAGGAGCCGGGGTCGGACACGGCGGAGCGCGCGGCGGCGTCGAGCGGCTGCTTAGGCGAGGCGACCAGGGCCAGCGCGTCGCCGCGGCTCTCGGACGGCTTCTCCGGCGAGGACTCCCCGTCGAACGAGACGGGCAGCCAATCGCGCACCTGCAGACCGCGCACGAAGCCGGCCAGGTCGAGCATGAGCAGGAGGAGCAGGAGGCCCGCCGCCGCCAGGCCGAGGAGAGGCCGGGCGCGGACCGCCTCGAGCGCGCGCCGCAGAAGGTCCGCCGGCTCGCCTTGCGCCGGGCGCCGGGCCCTCTCGGGCGGCGGCTCGGCCGGCCCCTCCAGCTTGGCGAAGCGGCCGGCGCTCCACGCGGGCAGAACG